>DAIPLF010000172.1:0-5103 GCA_036769375.1 Candidatus Aminicenantota bacterium
GGGAGTTCGACCAGAAGAGGCTGCACGCCCTCATCGATGACGCCTTCCCCGCGGAAGTCAAGTCCGAGAATTGCATCAACAGGACGGCGGGAGAGAGGCTGGTCCGCCCGGCCATAGACATCAAGAAGGATTTCGGCCCCCACTTCTTCCTCGACATCGGCGAGTATGGGGGCCCAGATACCATGGACGGGATCTTCGCCTACCTCGATGGGCTGCCTTCCAGCGTCGGCATGACCCCGATCATCCGGCCTTACGTGGTCAGGAGCCGCTATGGAAAACAGGAGGTCGTCTCGGGAATGACCATGATCGCCGAGAGCCACATCGCCCTGCACGTCTTCAAGGAGGGCCGGAAGGCTTACTTCGACCTTTTCTCCTGCACCTTCTTCGACACCCGGAAGGTCCCGTTGGAGGTCAAAAAAGCGCTAAAGGGGAAGATCCTGCGCGAGACCCTCGTCTCCCGCGGCAGCAAGTACAAGAAATTCGGCGAGACCGCGGCCCAAAAGGTCAAGTTCTCCCGGGCCTGGCTGGACAACGCCTTCCCCGCGCGCAATAAGCCCTGAGTCCCCTCCGTCTCTACTTTTCTTTGATGAGCCGGCTCAGTTTTTCGACCGCGTTGATATTGTTGGGGTCGAGCTCCAACGATTTGGCGTAGTTCTTTATGGCCAGTGATTTCTCGCCCTTGGCCGCATAGGCCTCAGCCAGGCTGTCATAGCCGTTCGCATACTCAGGGTAAGCCTCAATATTCAGCTGGAAAACCTTGAGCGCATCGTCGATCCTCTCCGCCTGGAGCAGCGCATAGCCCAGCTGGTTCAGTTCTGTGGGCTGGAAATTAAAGCCTTGCGGACTCGCCTTCTTGAGCTCACGATACTGCGATATCGCCGCCTCGAGATCTTTTTGGCGCATGGTTTCATAGAGGGTCCGGGCGATCGATTTCTTGGGGGGGTCATAGGGCTCGCCATAGAGGATCCGGCCGATTGAGGTGCTCATTTCGCCCAGGCTGGTGCCGCCGGTGTTGTTGAGAAGGACGATCAGATGCTTATCATCCGTGTAGCGTTCGATCAGGGTGTTGAAACCGTTAATCCCTCCGCCATGCCCTACGAACGAGACCTCGCGCTTGGATTGAGGCAGCTTTTTCTTGCCCGTAAACCATCCATATCCATAGGCGCCGCCGGGGGTCTGAAATTGGGGCTTGAAAAGAAGCTCTTTCATTTTGGCCGGCAGCACTTGGTTCGTGTACAGAGCCTGGTCCCAGATATAGAGGTCTTCGACCGTGGAATACAGGGAGCCGGCAGCGTAAGGAAGCGACATGTCCAGGTAGGGAGCGTTGGTATAACCCTCCAACGACCGCTCGTACCCGGCGGCACGCCCGGGCATGATGGTCGCATGGTGGTCATATCCCGAGTTCTTCATGCCCAGGGGTTTGAAGATCCTTTCCTCCAGGACCTTTTCATAGGGCTTCCCGGTGACTTTTTCGATCACCGCCCCCAGAAGAAAATAGCCGGAGTTGTTGTAGCTGAACTTCGCCCCGGGCTCGAATTCGAGGTCCCCGCTGCAAAACTTTTTGACAAACTCTTCGACGGGGTAAGGGTTGCGGCTGATATCAGCAGCGAAATCCGGCAGGTTCGTATAACTGGGGATGCCGGAGGTGTGGGTGAGGAGGTGGTGAATGGTCACCTTCTTTCCTGTGTCTGCCCGATAATAGGGAATGGCATCAGACAGCGTGCCCTCCAGGCTGAGCTTCCCCTCCTCGACAAGTTGGAGGATCAGCATGGAAGTGAATTGCTTGGTGATCGAGCCGAGCCGGAACTTGGTGTCGGGCTTGTTGGGGATATTCCATTCCATCTCGGCCAGCCCAAATCCCTTTTGGTAAATAACCTTGCCGTTCTCGGCCACCAGCACAGAGCCGTTAAACTGTCCATAGTCCGAGTAGAGTTTCATCAGTCCGTCGATTTTGCCGGCCTTATCCTGAGCAATGACTAAGGATGAAAGGAAAACAAGAGCCAAGACGGCCACAAAGGCCGGACGCGAGATGAGATGCCGCTTGCGTCTCATGGAAAAACCTCCTCTCCGAAGCATAGCTCCGGTTTCTTTTTGGGAATATACGTCTGATAGCGAGAAAAGTTCCCGGCCGGGGAAAGGAGAGCGGACCTCATTCCTGGCGGGCGTCATAGTAGAGCGCCGCCGCACCCAGGATGGCGATCTGGGGTTGCTCCGAGACTTCGATGACGATCCGCTCGAGCATCTTGTGATAAGGGAAAACCTTCATCCTCTCGCGCATCGCTTTCTCGAAAAAGGGAAAGTCCTTGGGGACGGAACCGCCGAGGATGATGGCCTCCGGGTCCACGGCCAGCATGATGATCATCAGGGCATCCCCAAGATGGGCCCCGAACCGTTCGAAGATGGCCAAGGCCTCCCGGTCTCCCCCTTGAGCGCGGGAACTCAGCTCCTCGCCTCTGACTCCGTATGTCCTGGTGAAATATTGCCCGCTCGCATAGTGCTCCAGGATGGAGTCTTTATAGGGGACCATGCCGAACTCCCCCGCCCCGCAGTTGGGGCCGCTGTAGAGGCGGCCGTTGAGGATGATGCCGGCGCCCAATCCCGTGCCGACGATCAGGCCGACAAGATGCCTGAACCTTTTCCCTTTCCCGAAATGCTTTTCTCCCACCGCAAAGCAGTTGGCGTCGTTGTTGACGTAGACGGGCCGGCCGAAGCGCCTTCCCAGGATCTCCTTGACCGGAACTTCCTTCCAGGAGGGGATGTTCTGGACGTCATAGACGATCCCTTTTTCCACGTCCACGACGCTCGGCACCCCGACCCCGATCCCGGCTATGCCGGGGTCGAAGACTTGCTCCACCGCCCGGACGACCTCATCGACGACCTGCTGTTGCGAACCCTGGGCGCTCACCGCGGCGGAAACGTGGCGGACGATGCGGCCGTCCTCCACCCGGCCGATGCCGACCTTGGTGCCGCCCATGTCGATGCCGATGATCGCTTCCCTGGCCATCGTCCTCAGGCCTCCGCTCTCTTCCTTTTCAAACTGATCGTGGCATTGCTGATCAGCGGCCGGGCCCAGAACCCGATGCCCAGGATGTAGACCAAAGTCAGGTACAGGAACATCATCCCGTAGCGCAGGCCGATCCGGTCACCCAGCCAGCCGATGACGAGCGGCACCAGCGCCCCACCGATGATCCCCGTGACCAGGATGCCGGAAAACGAGCCGTGGTGTTTGTCCAGGGAGTTGAGGGCCAGCGAAAAAATGATCGACCACATCACCGAGGCGCAGAATCCCATGAGAGGAAAGGCGACGGCCGCCACCGGGCCGGACCCGAACAGAGCGACGCTCAGAGTGACGATCGCCGCAGCGGCAAAGCCGACCAAGACCCGGCGGCTGTCGAAGAGCTTCAGCAGGACCAGGCCGAGAAGGCAGCCGGCGGTCATCAGCCCCCAGAACAGGGAGACCGTCGAGGCGCCCTTGGTCTGGGGATCGATCCCGTGATAAATGGACAGGAATTTCGAGATCCAGTTGGCCACACCCTGTTCGGTCCCGACATAAGCGAAGATCCCCAGGAAATAGAGGATGACGATCTTTTTCCGGAAGAGCTCTCTGTAGACGGCCCAGGCCCCGGCGCGCTCCTCCTCTTTGAGCTCGACCTTGGGCAGCCGCACCACCGCCATGATCACCACCATGGCCAGCGCGACCAGGGAAAAAACCCAGTACAGCGAAACCCAGGGAAGCTTGTCCGGGACGACACTCCTCAGCGTGTCGAGCAGCGAGCTGCTCCTGCCTGAGGTCCTGGGGAGGTTGAGGACGAGGTAGGAATAGACCTTCGGGCTCAGGAATGAGGCCAGGCCGAAGACGAGCTGGGCAAAGACGGAGTTGAAGGCGAAATGTTCTTCCCCTCCGGCCACGCGCAGAAGAGGGTTGATGGCCACCTGGAGCATGGCCATCCCAATCCCGATCAGGAAAAGCGACGTCAGGGCGACGGAAAACCTGGGCAGGGAAGCGAAAAAGAGGGCCCCTGCCAGGGCCATGAGAAAGGCCGCCAGCATGACTCTTTTTTCCCTGTAGCGCTCGACCAGCATCCCCGCCGGGATCGACATCACCCCGTAAGCGACGAAAAACGAAAAGGGCAGGAAGCCGGCCAGGGTCAGGCTCAGGCTGAAGCTATTGATGATGTCCGGGACCAGCGGGCCCAAGATATTCGTCAGGAAGGAGATGACAAAGAAGATGAGGAAGATCAGGGCGACGACGAACAGGTTTCTCTTCATGGGCTAACGCTACTCCTTCTTGACGTTCCAGCCGTCCACCCGCAAAACCGGCGCTTCGCCCTGAAGGTCGGAGGGAGAGAAGGTGGCGCTGAGCGTCTTGCTCTCTCCCGGAAGGAGCGAAACGCAGTTGTCCTCCCAGTAGATCGGCAGGACGGAGCGCCCGCTCTGCCCCCCGACAACGTTCAGCTGGACGAAGAAGGCAATGGTATCTCCGGGGTTCTGCAGCGATACCCGGACCAATTGCTCGGACCCCGTCTGCTCGAAGGCGGACAGGACCTTGAGGGTCACTGGGGGCATTTTCTCCAAGGCCGTCAGGTCGGCGAATTCCTTGATCGGAGTGACGAACCATTCCGTGGCCGGGTAGTTCATGACGTCTTTTTTGGTGGAGAGCCAGTAGAAGTTTTCCGCGACGAGGCCTCCGGCGTTATCGGCCAGCTTGAGGTCCAGGAAATAGACCGGCGTCAACCCGCTGACCGATGGGAGCCGGCTGATTTCGGCCGCCGTGTTCGGTCCGACCTCCACGTCCTTCACCTCACTGAAAATTTCCTTCGATTGAAGGTCAAGAACCCGGATGTGGACCTTGGCGCCGCTCAGGGGCCCCAAACGGTCGTTGACGACATAGATCCCCTCGTTCAGGGGATGATAGAGGACATGGACGGGCCGGGAAGCCTTCTTGGCCCCGTAAAAAGACCCGTTTGGCATCAGGTAATAATCATAGAGCTGCCAGTAAAGCTTGGGCCAGGCGGCGTTGAGCATCCACTGGATGACGCCGGTCGTCACGGGCCGGTGGGCGGCGAAGGCCTCGAACATCGCCCGCATCGCTTCGTAGTTCGC
>DAIPLF010000173.1:0-5086 GCA_036769375.1 Candidatus Aminicenantota bacterium
TCTTGTCGCCGTTGCGGTAGATGATCTCTCGATCGTTGTGGCAGAAGAGCGGGTCCGTGCCGCCCTCCGAGGACAGCTTGATCTTCCAGCCGGGTCCAGGCCAGGCTTGTACGTAGACTTCGGGCCGCCCTTCCTCATTGGAGCAATAGGCCACCAATTTGCCATCGGCTGAGAACTTCGGCGAGGCCTCGTCGAACTTCTTGTTCGCGAACGGCCGGGGAGTGTGGTCTTCGCCCTGCAAGGGCAGGATCCAGATGTCGGATCCGGTGCCCATCGCTTCCATTCCGCCGCCGGTGCCCATCGCCTCCATCCCGCTGCCTGCGCTCATCTCCCCCATCTGGTTGTAGGCCAGGTAGCGCCCGTCGGGCGACACCGAGACGGCGCTCTGCCGCGCACCGACCGTGGTCAGGCGTTCCTCCGGACGGCTCTGGTCTGAAGGCATCGACCACATTGTCATCGTCCCGGCCTTCCAGGAGCGAAAACAGATGTTCTTGCCGTCCGGCATCCACACCGGCGCGTGGCTCAACCCGTCGGTGGTCAGCTTGGTCAGCACGGCGCGGTCAAAGTTCCAGCTGTACAGGTTATGAGTGGCGCCTTCCACTTCCACGGCGAGCGTCTTTCCATCAGGAGAGATGCGCGGGAAGAGGTAGGAGCGGGGCGGAAGCGGAAGCGTTTCCGCTTGGCCCTGGCGGTCGACCCAAACCAGCGTGCGGTTCCCCCCTTCGACGACGCCCGGGACGTAGGCCAGCGAACCCGTGCCGGACACGTCGAAGTAAGCTGCACCGGTGTTCGTGCTCATCTGCACACCTTCGACGACTTTGATCGGAGGACCGGTCGCTTCCAGTTTTCCCGGATCGAAGGGGAGGGCATAGAGATTTCCGGCATTGGCATAAACAATGTGGCCTGAGGGGGAATAACGGGGGCCAAAGCCGCCCTGAACCAGGATCTTCCGATCCTTGGTGCCAAGGACTTGGAGCTCGATGCGGGCATCGTTGTAGGACTCCATCCCTGACGACACTACGGTGAAGATGATCGCCTTTCCACCGGGCAGGATTTGCGTGTGTCTGTGGGCGAATTCCTCTTTCTGCGGGTTGAGCGTCGTCACCGGCTCTTTGGCACCGCCGTTCTCGGGGATGCGCAGGACGGCGCCGGGGTACCGATCGGTGAAATAGATAAAGCCGTCTTTGCCCCAATCGCCGCGCCCGAACATATCCGTCCCCGTGAGCGGCACGGGAGCACCGCCGCCGACAGCCACTTTCTTGAGCGCCTGATCCATGGAATCGACCATGACAACCCAGCGTCCATCGGGCGAAAAGACGGGGGCGCTCAAGTACTTCACTCCCCCCAGAGGCTTCTGCTCCAATTCGTCGACCGGCCGCTGGAAGGCCGTGGCGATCCCATCCACTTCGTAATTGAAAGCCAGGGATTTCCCGTCAGGCGAGAACATGACGCTTGGGTTCCAGCCCGGCATCATTTCGTGGCCTTGGGGCAGTTGATGCGTGAACCGAACGATCTCCGGAGCGGGCGCCCGGTCCCCTTTCAACAAAGCCCAGATCCCGAACGCCAGCCCCAGGACGGCGAGGCCGCCGAGCGCGCCTGCGAGCGCCCGCCGGGTACGCACCCTTGGGGCGACAGCCGCTATGGTCCCCGTCACACGTCCAGCCAGCGTTTCTTCCAACTCGAGACGCGCGTCTCCGATATCGCGCAGCCTGGATCGACGATCTTTCTCCAGGCACCGGCGGAGCAGGCGTTTCACGTTCTCCGGCACCGTCGCCGGCAGCGCTCCCCAGTCCGGATCTTTGTCCAGGATCGCGGCCAATACCTCCGTCGTGGAGTCCCCGGCAAATGTCAACTTTCTCGCCAAGGTCTCGTACAGCACGCAACCGAACGCCCAGATGTCCGTCCTACGATCCAAGGGCTTGCCGCAGGCCTGCTCGGGCGACATGTACGCCGTCGTGCCCATGACCGCGCCCGTCTGCGTCATTTCGGCGGCGAACGTGGCCGTCCCGCCCTGGCTGTCAGAAGCCGAGGAAACCTCCGTCACCTTCGCCAGTCCGAAATCCAAGACCTTGACTTTGCCTTCGGGCGTGATCTTGATGTTGGCCGGCTTCAGATCGCGGTGGATGATGCCCTTCTCGTGCGCCGCGTCGAGCCCTTCGGCGATCTGGCGGCAGATCTCGAGGGCTTCTTTCAGCGGCAGCGGAGCCCGGGCGAGGCGTTCATCCAGCGTGTCCCCCGGCACATATTCCAACACCAGGAACTTCGTGCCGTCCGATTCCTCGAGCCCGAAGATGGCCGCGATGTTGGGGTGATTGAGCGCCGCCAGGACCTGCGCTTCACGTTCGAAGCGGGCCATGCGTTCGGCGTCTTGTGCGACGGAAGGTTGGAGCAGCTTGATGGCGACCTTGCGCCCGAGCCGGGTATCGGTGCTCTGGTACACTACTCCCATCCCCCCGGCGCCAAGCTTGGAATCCACGCGATACTGGCCCAACTTCTGACCGAGCATGGACAACCTCCAATCAAATAGCGCTACTTGGCCGCGGGGCTGCGGCGCTTGAGTTCCTCGAACCAGTTCCGGACGAGGTTCAGTTCCGTGACAGGCGGGAGGTCATAGTTCTTCTTCTCCCGAATCAGGAAGCGGCGTCCGTCCGGCGTGATGTCATAAATACGTACCAACGATGAGCCGGTGGCGGCGAACTCGAAGAGCAGTTTCGGCGTTCCGGCGGACAGATTCTGACCGGGGGAGATATCCACCTTCATCAGCTTCGTGAAAGCGATGTTCCAGTAGAAGAGTTCCCGCCCATCCGGCGACCACAGGGGCGATGTTCCTCCCTCGCTTGAAATCGGCAACGTTCTCTTGCCATCCGGAAGAGACCGCACGTAGACTTCGTTGCGTCCCGATTCGTTCGAGGCATAGGCCAGCCAAAGGCCGTCGGGGGAGAACTCGGGAAATACTTCATCGGACTTGGTGGTGGCGAAGGGGATGACCTGTCGATCCGCCATCCGCAGCATCCGAATATCCCAGCCCGTTTCATCGCCCAAGTCGACAATAGCGAGGTACTTGCCATCCTCGGTCCAGGAATTGACCCGTTGTGCGGAATCGGTCTTTCTCAGTTGTTCCATCTTGCCGCTGCCGTCCGCCGCCGCCCACCAGATCTCCGCAGCCACCGTTTTTGACCAGGAGAAGGCCACTCGTTTTCCGTCCCGAGTCCAGACCGGAGCCCCCCATGGCTGCCCGTCCGACGTAAAACTCTTAACCGTTTTTCGCTGGATATCATAAAGCCCCGTACTGCTTTTGAGCCCATGGGTAGTGAAAGCCACTTGCCGGCCGTCAGGCGACAGGCGTATCGCCATCACGGGTCTGGCGCCGAACTCCATCCATTTCTCAGCCCGGCCGCCCCGATCGACCCAGTAGAGATCGGCGACCGGGTCCGGGAAGATCCCTCCGGAGACGGAAATCAACGCCCCGGATTCGGACACGCTGTATTGCCCGGCGCCAGAGTTCAGGCCGAGCACGGAAGAGTTGAACGCCTGCATGAGCCCCGCATTGACCGTTATAGCAGGACCCGTGGTCTCCAGCCGGTCCAGACTGAACGGCACCGCCATCAACGTGCCTCTCCTTACAAAGATCAAATGTCCCGTTGAGACATACCGGGCATCGGCTCCGTCTTCCATGACGACCTTTCGTTGACCTGATTCGAGCGACAGCCACTCGATGCGTGCCTCCACGCCAAACGGAGCAGGCATCACCGTAAACATCAAGGCTCTCCCACCCGGAAGAAGATGAGGCAGACGGTGTGTCCCCTCCTTACCGGCCTCGAGGGTCGTCAGCGGCTCCGGCGTGCCGCCGGCCGCCGGCACGTATCCCAGGCCTGAGCCCAATCTGCCGAAAATGATCCTCCCATCCGGTCCCCAACAGATTCCGACGGTGTCGGTCCCAAGATCGCAAATCGAGCTGGGCACTCCACCCTTAATCGCCACCTTGTTCAGTTTCCCCTTGGCCCAGAATCCGATCCATTGGCCGTCGGGAGAGAAGAACGGCATGCAGGGCTCCTCGGTGCCGGGGATCACGGTCGACTCGTGGCGGTCCAGCGGACGCTTGAAGAGCATGGCCTTCGCCATGGTCCCATCCGGGCTCGCGCTGAACACGAGGGAGCTGCCGTCGGGAGCCAGCGCTATCTCCGTTCGGAAAAGGCCAAGTGGCATTCTCGTCAACTGCCAGCCGGTCGGAAGATGGATAACCTCGGGAGCGGCCGCCGCGTTCGCTGTGGATGTCATCCAAAGGGCCAAGACCGCCGAAACCGCCGTGAGAATCTTTTTCCTGTTCATGGGTGCTCCTTGTAGTTTCATATCCCGCTCTTTCCGCGAGAGGGAGGATTCCCGCTCCGGGCGATGAATCTACCCTTCAAATCCTTCCGCATAAATATCATCCACCCTGCGGCCTTGTCAGCATTCCCCCTCACTCCTGGCGGGGCGAGGATTTCGTAAGGATCAAGCCGCGTTCGTATACATACTACATATATTCTATAAATCCTATAGAAATTATCAAACTATGACCCTCTCGGTCTCCGAATCGAGGGGTCGGAGGTTCGAATCCTCTGAGACACGCCACGTTTTCCCCCATATGGCCATTAAAACCATCGGATTAGGCCCGTTTTTGGGCTGAGTCCATTTTGCCTGCGCTTGCCCAGATTTGCCCCTGTTTGCCCCCTGAAGTGGCACAAATATGACCCAATTATGACCCAAACTTATTTACATAAACATATGACGCGAAACCTTTGCAGTAGGCCGAGAATGACATGAAATGGCCCGAAAAGACGCTGTCGATCAAATGATGAGTACAAAGCCCGCATGGCCTGTTTTTAGCCGGAGACAGCGTTCTTATTTCTTGACACCCGTCCGGGGCGGAGATACCCTCCTCTCGTAAGGGGAAATGAGGTGATCCGATGGCTAAAAGATCTCCGGGCGCATTTCTCTGCGTTTTGATGCTGTCCTTGTCCTCCTTATCCGGTTGTGTGGAGAAAGTAAAACGCACGCTCGAGATACCCCACGGCTCCGCAGGGATCGTCGCCTATGGCTCCTTGAT
>DAIPLF010000174.1:0-3691 GCA_036769375.1 Candidatus Aminicenantota bacterium
CCCGCTGGAGAAGAGCTATGGGCTGTTGCCGATGATCATCGGCTCCCTCTTTGTGACCTCCGGGGCCCTGGTCATCGGCGTGCCGCTTGGACTTGCCTGCGCCATCGTCCTAACGGAGTTCTCCTCCAAGAGGCTGCGGCGAATCCTCAAGCCGGTCATCGAGCTCCTGGCCGGCATTCCCTCGGTCGTTTACGGGTTCATGGGGGTAGTCATCCTGGTCCCGTTTATCCGGGATCACTTGGGAGGGCCGGGGCTCTCTGTCATGGCCGCTTCGATCATACTCGGGATCATGATCCTGCCCACCATCATCAGCATTTCGATCGATTCCCTGGAAGCCGTGCCCAGGAGCTACAGGGAGGGGTCGATCGCTCTGGGCGCTACCCGCTGGCAGACGACGCGCATGGTCATGTTCCCTGCGGCGAAAACGGGCATCATCGCCAGCATCATCCTGGGAATGGGCCGGGCGATAGGGGAGACGATGGCCGTCATCATGGTTGCCGGCAATGCGGCCATAATCCCCCGCTCGTTCCTCGACCCGGTCCGGACACTGACTTCGAACATCGCCCTGGAGATGGGATATGCCGCAGGCGAACATCGCGAGGCCCTTTTCGCCACCGGTGTCATCCTCTTTGTCATCATCATGGTCCTCAATACGATCGCCAACTTGACCTCGAAGAGGAATGCGCCATGAGGGTACGCATCGACCCCCGGGCCGAGCAACAGTTCTTCAGGGCCCTGCTCTGGCTCCTCACCGGGGTGACCATTTTCATCCTCTTTTTCATCATCTTTTACGTTCTGAAAAAAGGGTTGCCCGTCGTCTCCTTGGAGTTCCTGACAAAGAACCCGGTGGAAATGGGCAAGGCCGGAGGCATTTTCTCCACCATCCTCGGCACGGTCGCCCTGACGCTCCTGGCCATTCTCATCGCCTCGCCCCTTGGCATAGGGTCGGCCATCTATCTTACTGAGTACACACGCGAGAACTGGGTCACGCGGGTGATCCGCTTCGGCTCGGAGTGCCTGGCCGGGATCCCCTCGATCATCTTTGGCCTTTTTGGGTTCATCTTCTTTGTGGTCAAGCTCGGGCTGGGCTGGTCTCTCCTCAGCGGCGGCCTGACGCTGGCCTTTATGATCCTGCCGACGATCATCCGCACGAGTGAAGAGGCCATCAGGTCGGTCCCTTATTGCTACAGGGAGGTCAGCTTCTCGCTGGGCGGCACCAGGTGGCAGACCGTGACCCGGGTCGTCCTGCCGTCCGCGCTCCCGGGGATCGCGACAGGTATCATGCTGGGCATCGGGCGAAGCATCGGCGAGACGGCGGCCGTGATATTCACCGCAGGCAGCTCTCTTCATATCCCGACGTCACTCTTCTCGTCAACGCGGACGATGTCGGTTCATTTCTATATTCTGGCAAGGGAAGGCATCTCGATGTCCAAGGCCTATGGCACGGCGGCAGTCCTGATCGTCGCCATCCTGGCCATCAACATCGTCGCCTACACCCTGATGAACAGGTTCATGAGGAAATACCGCTGAAATGGAAAAGACCGTCATCCGGGCGAAAGAATTCAGCCATTTCTTTGGCTCGGCTCCGGCCCTGAAGAGAATCAACCTGGAGATCTTTGAGAACGAGATCTTCGGGATCATCGGACCGGCCGGGAGCGGCAAGTCCACCTTCCTCCGCGCTCTGAACAGGCTCAATGACCTCATCCCCGGTTCACGGACGGAGGGGATGCTCGAGATCCGGGGCCGGGACGTCAATGCCCCTGGGATCAGTGTTGTCGAGCTCCGCCGCCGGCTGGGGATGGTGTTCGCCATCCCTGTTCCGCTGCCGCGGTCGATCTTTGAGAATGTTGCCTTCGGAGCCCGCCTGGCAGGGGAGAAGAGTCGGGGGCGGCTGACGGAATTGGTGGCCGACTGTCTGAAGAAAACAGCCCTTTGGGAGGAAGTCATGGACCGGCTGGACTCGAGCGCCCTCAAGCTCTCCGGCGGCCAGCAGCAGAGGCTATGCCTGGCCAGGATACTGGCCCTGAAGCCGGAGTTCATCATGCTCGACGAGCCGACCTCGGGGCTGGACCCGATCTCGACCATGAAGATCGAGGAGACTCTGCGCAAGTTCCGGTCTGAGTACACCATTATCCTGGTTACCAATAACACCAAGCAGGCCGCCCGGGTGGCCGACCGGACGGCCTTCTTCCTCGACGGGGAGCTCGTCGAAGTGGAGAGGACGGATAAAGTCTTTTCCGCTCCCTCAGACAAGCGCACGAATGACTATATCTCCGGGAAATTCGGCTAGAGAACGCGCCATGAGTATCATCGAGGTCAAAGACCTGGACTTTTTTTATGGCCGCTTTCAGGCGCTGAAGAATATCACCCTCAACATCGAGGCCCAAAGGATCACCGCTTTGATCGGGCCCTCGGGCTGCGGCAAGTCGACTTTCTTGCGTTCGCTCAACCGGATGAACGACCTGATCGAAGATGTGCATATAGCAGGGCGTGTCCTGATCGACGGCATCGACATCTACGAGAAGGGGACCGACTTGCTGAAACTGCGCAAGAAGGTGGGCATGGTGTTCCAGCGGCCGAACCCTTTCCCGCTGAGCGTATTCGATAATCTGGCCTATGGGCTTCGGGTGCACGGCATCCGGGAAAGGGAGACGACGGAAGAGCGGGTCCAGCGGGGCCTGGAATCGGTCCATCTGTGGAATGAGCTGAAGGACAGGCTCGAGATGAACGCCCTGCGCCTTTCGGGGGAACAGCAGCAGAGGCTGTGCATAGCGCGGCTGATCGCCATTGAGCCTGAGATCCTGCTCATGGACGAGCCGTGTTCAGCGCTCGACCTCATCGCCACTGGCCGGATCGAGGACTTGATGCGCGATCTCAAGGATCGGTACACGATCGTGATCGTGACCCACAATATGCAGCAGGCTGCCCGCGTCTCCGATTCCACCGGCTACTTTTTGCTGGGAGAACTCATCGAGTTCGGCGAGACCGATCGGATCTTTACCAATCCCGCGGACTCACGAACGGAGGATTACATAACGGGGCGCTTTGGTTAGAGAGGCTCGGGCAATAAGAAGACGGTGCGGGGGCACAGATAGAGGTTGATATCCGGAAGAGAATGGCGCTAGAATAAAAAAGGGACGCCTTCAATGAAGACGAAGCCTCTCATATCCGCGCTGATGATCCTGCTTTTGTCGGGCGCCTGTATGGTCGCGCTTGTGGATCCCCGCTACCAGGGACGCGCTTGGCCAGGGGGCACATTCCGCAAGGACCTGGACCTGAAACCCGGGGCCGCCATTTCTTTGGAGAATGCGGACGGCAATATTGAGATCTCCGGCTGGAAAGAGGAAAAGTTAGAGGTTTACGCTGAGAGGGGCGGGGAATTGCCCAAATCGGCGGGGATATATTTTTATGGCCAGCGGTTCTCCCCGCCAGACGTTCGGGTCCGGAGCGCGGGCGATTCTGTAAGGATCAGTACGTTGGAGAAAGGGCATGATGAGCAGGGCGGAGTTGTGCACTATGTCCTGCGAACCCCTCACTCGGTTAACCTGGACAGCATCCGGAACGGCAAGGGAAGGATCGCCGTTTCTGACATCTATGGCCGGGCGCTCCTGGATGCGGATGAAGGAGAGGTCAGGATCAGCAACTATTCCGGTTCCCTGGACGTCCGGCTGGGGAGTGGACTCGTGGAGGC
>DAIPLF010000174.1:3791-5047 GCA_036769375.1 Candidatus Aminicenantota bacterium
TCAGAATTCGAAAGGTGGAAGAAACGCCATGAACGAAGAGAACAAGAGCAAGCTGGAAGAAAAGATCGAAGAAAAGGAGATGCCTGTTCAGCTTCCTGAAGGCGGGGATGAAGGGGAGCCGGGGAAGGGCCCTGTGCCCAGGGGATTGGTCATCCTCTTGATCCTGGTCCTCGCCGGCGCGCTCTATTACTTCTTGATCTATAAGAAGGGGGATAAAGACAAGGGAAGGCTCGAGGCTCCGGCAGCGGCCGTGTTGGATAAGGAGTCGCCTCTCCCCGCTCTCTCCGATGAGTCCTCAAGGCCGCCGGTCGAGCTGGATAAGAGCGATGATTTCGTCCGCCAGCTGGCCAAAGAGATTTCCTCTCATCCCCGGATCTCCCAATGGCTGCAGAGCAAGGGCCTGATCCGGCGGTTCGTGGCGGCGGTCGATAATATCGCCAATGGACTGAGCCCCAGGTCCCATATCGATTTCTTCCAACCCCCCGGCGAATTCGCGGTCATCAAAAGAGGGAATTCTTATGTCGCCGACCCCAAGGGATACAACCGCTATGACACCGTGACGGACGTCTTCGTCTCTCTGGATATCCAGCAATGCGTCTCCCTCTTTCGTGCCCTCAAGCCGCTCTGCCAGGAAGCCTACAGAGATCTCGGCTATCCCGGCGAGGATTTTGAGAAGACGTTTCTGCGGGCTATCGTCGAGCTTCTGGAAACCCCCGCCGTCGAAGGCGATATCGTGCTGGAGAAGGCGGTCCTCAACTACGTGATGCTCGACCCAGAGCTGGAGAGCTTGAGCGATGCCAAGAAGCATCTGTTGCGGATGGGACCGGAGAACGTGGGCGCCATTCAGGCCAAGATGAGGGAGATAGCCATCGCCTTGGGCTTTGCTGAATCGCGCTTGCCTAGAACCAAGGTCTATACTCCGGCGGGCCCGGTTTCCTGACGGCCGATCAGTAGGCCTATCGTTCTTCTGACGGTTTGTCCCAACAGAAAGGCTCAGCCCGGTCGAAGTCCGGAAAGAGATGATCCTGCGGGCCGAAAGCCTTGGGCTGGATGAACATCCGCTCAAACCCCAGCTCCTGGGCTCTGGAGAGGACTTCCCTGTATTGTTCAAGGGGCAAGGGCCTCTGCAGGTCTTCCGGAGCCCTAAAGCAGGGATGATACTGGCTCATCAGGCTGACGGCCGTGCTTTTGCCGAGCGTTTCCGCCAGCCAATCCAAGACGGCTGCTGAATCTTTGGCCTGACCGGGGAGGACGAG
>DAIPLF010000175.1:0-5032 GCA_036769375.1 Candidatus Aminicenantota bacterium
GCCTTCTAAATCTTCAGGAAACGGGCGAGTGAGCTCATGCTTCCCAGCACTCCCATTAAGGCGCCGCCGGCGACCATGGCCAACGATTGAGGAGGAGTGAGGGTGCGGAAACCGACGATCTCCTGGAGCGGCCCAAGGGAATGACCGAGATAGAGAGGGAAGAACTTTATCAGAAGGAAAAGAAAGGCCAGAGACAGCAAGCTGCCCAGGATCCCGAGGGTGAGGCCTTCGATGAGGAATGGCAGTCGGATGAACGTGTTGGTGGCACCGACAAGGCGGAGGATTTCGATCTCCGCTTTGCGGGCGAAGACGTTCAGCCGGATCACATTGGATATGATAAAAAACGAAGCCAGGATGAGGATTCCCCCGAGGAAGAACCCTATGGCCCTGGCCAGGCGGCTGAACGACTGCATCTTCTCGACCCAATCCCGGTTGAACTGGACGTCCTCCACTCCGGTGATATTGGTGATCTCCTTGATGAACCCAAGGATATCATCCGAGCGGAAAGCATCCTTTTGCAGGGTGGCTTCGAATGACGGCGGGAAGGGGTTGGTTCCCAAGTTCTTGAGGATCTCCTCGAGCTCGGGGAAGTTCTTCTGGAAGCGCTCCCAGGCCTGCTGACGGCCGACGTAATCCACCCGGACGACAGAGGGCGAGGCCTTGATCCGTTCCTCGATATAGCTGAGGTCCTTGGGCGTTACGTCAGGCGAGAGGAAAAAGACGACCACCATGCTCTCGGACATGTCGTCGGCGATGTGCCGGAGGTTGTTGGACAGGGAAAAGAAGACGCCTAGGATGAGGAAGGAGAGGCAGATGATCGTGATGGAAAGCAGGTTCCTCGTCCTGTATTGCCAGAGGTTGTTCTGGGTATCTCTCAGAAAGTATCTTATTTTTTGGAGGATGGGAGGACCTCCTTGCCGATGATCTTTCCCTTGAACAGGAACAGGATCTTGTCGCCGAAGTGGCGGATCAGCTCCTTGTCATGACTGCAGATGATGACGGTCGTCCCTTGCCTGTTGATCTCCTTGAAGACGCCCATGATCTCCGTGGCCAGCTCGGGGTCGAGGTTCCCGGTCGGCTCATCGGCCAGCAGGATCTGAGGCTCATTCACCACCGCCCTGGCGATGGCCACCCTCTGCTGCTCCCCGTAGGAAAGGTGTGAGGGATACTCCCACATCTTCTGATGGAGGCTGACCAGCCGCAGGGCATTGAAGACCCGCCGCCGGACCTCTTTGAGGGGAATGCCGAGGACATGCAGGCCGATGGCCACGTTCTCGAAGACCTTCTTATGGAAGATGAGCCGGAAATCCTGGAAGACTATGCCCATCGTCCGCCGCAGCCGGTAGATCCGGTGGTCAGGGATGCGGAGGATGTTTATGCCGTCGACGACGATCTGGCCGCGGGAGGGCAGGATCTCGCGAAAAATGATCTTGAGGAGGGTGGATTTCCCGGAGCCGCTCGGGCCTGTGATGAACCAGAAGTCGCCCTTCAGGACATGGAGGTTGACATCGAGCAACGCCCACTGTCCCTCCTCGTATTGCTTAGAGATGTGGTAAAGCTCGATCATTACGGCGGGGCAGGACCGGCCTCCCCGGTGACGGATTATAGCATATCAAAACGGGCATTCCTAGGAGAGGAAAATCTCGAAGAGGGCGCCTTTCAGCGGACGAAAAGGTACATGAACCAGCCGAAGGCCAGGGCGCCAGCGACCATGAGAAAGAACAGCGTCACCCCGTACTTGAGCTGGGTCTTGCGCTCGTCCCGGCGGATGAGCGAGAGGACGACAGAAACAAAGAAGGCGTAAGCGGCCAGGGAAAGGAAGTGGCTCCGGAAGATCATTTCTTCTTCCCTTTGGCGATGTCATAAGCGTCGATGGCGATGAGGTAGTTAAGGAGACCGGCCCCGGCGAGGAAAGCCGTCCCGAACTCGAAGGTGACGCGCTCGAGCGAACCCTGGCCGAAAGCCAGGAGGCGGGAGAGGGCATAGACGATGAAGTTGCCGAGGTCGGCGAAGAAGGCCAGGATGGTCAGCGGGTTTTCCGTCTGGAAGGGATAGATCCGCCCCCCCATGGACAGACCGATCACCGTCATGGCGCCGATCGAGACAAAGAAGATGGCCCCACGCCAGAACTTCTTCTGGAGGACGTGGCCCAGGCCTGGAACGAGCCAGCCGGCGAGGAGACAGAGGATCGCTTTCATGGATTTCGGGTCTAGAAATATAAAGGAAACGCCGGCGCAAATCAAGTATAATAAGCAGATGCCCGAGCTCCCCGAGGTGGAGACGATCGTTCGCTGCCTCGGCTGCCTTCTCCTCGGCCTTGAGGTCGAAGCGGTCCGGGTCGCCTTCCGGCCGGTTATCAGGAACCGCAAGCCATCAGCCCTGGACCGTCTTGTCGGCCGGCAAATCGTCGGCCTGCGCCGGCGCGGCAAGATGATCCTGGTGGATTTTTCCGGCGGGATCACCGCGATCATCCACCTCAAGATGACCGGGCAACTCCTGTTTTGCCCGGCCGCCGCGCCCAGCGATAAGCATACGCATCTGGCCCTTGCTTTCCGGGGCAGCGACCACGAACTTCGTTACCGGGACGTGCGCAAGTTCGGGTTTATTCTGGGGGTGAGGACAGGCGACGTCGATCTGGCCCCGGAGCTTCGCGGCCTGGGCCCTGAACCGCTGACCTTGGACCTCCTGTCCTTTCTGCGTCGACTCGAAGGCCGCCGCGGGAGGCTGAAAAGCCTACTCCTCAGGCAAAACGTGATCGCCGGAGTCGGAAATATCTACGCCGATGAGATCCTCTTCCAGTCGGGACTTCACCCCTTGGCCGAGGTCTCCCGCCTAAGTCGCCGGCGTCTGGAAAGACTCTGGTCGGCCATTCAACAAGTCCTCAACGAAGCGATCCTCTTTAAAGGAACGACCATCCGCGACTACAGGGACGGCGAAGGGCTCGAAGGGTTGTTCCAGAACCGTCTCAAGGTATACGGCCGGGAAGGGGAGGCCTGCACGCGCTGCGGCACAGTCATCAGGCGCATCCGGGTTTCCGGAAGGAGCACCCATTTCTGTCCCCGTTGTCAGCGCCGCTGAACCAGCCAGAAACGGTCCCCCATTTTGAAGTTTTCGCGGCTTGACCATCGGGGAAGGGCAGGGAATAATGATGAGGATTTCCAGAGCCCGAGAAATCACCGGACGGGGAGTGAACCATGAGGCAACGCTGTTTCTTGGCGATCTTAGGGTTGTGCTCAATTCTTCTTTTTGCCGGTATGGAGACTGGCCAGTATAGGGCCTCCGGAAAGGAGCCTGGCAAGCCCGTCCCGTTTCCCTGGCCTCACGGAGTCAAAGCGGCCGTCAGCCTGACTTTCGATGATGCCCGCCCAAGCCAGGTCGATGTTGGCCTGCCGATCTTCCAGAAATATGGGATCAAGGCGACCTTCTATGTCTCCCCCGACAACATAGAGCAGCGCCTCGAGGGCTGGAAGACCGCCTTGGCCGGAGGGCATGAGATCGGGAACCATTCCTTGACTCACCCATGCACTGGAAATTATCCCGCGTTCAAGGGGCGGGCCCTGGAGGACATGACACTCGGCCTGATGGCCGGCGAAATAGACGGCGCCGGCGCCGCCATTTTCCGCTTGTTGGGCGTCAGGCCTCGGACCTTTGCCTATCCCTGCGGACAGACTTTCATCGGCCGCGGCCGGAGTGTGGCCAGCTTTGTCCCCCTTGTCGCGGAACGGTTCCTTGCCGGGCGCAAGTGGCTTAGTGAGGATTCGAATGACCCGGCGTTCTGCGACCCGGCCCAGCTTCTTTCCTCAGAGAGTGACGGCAAGAGCTTTAAAGAGCTCAGGCTCCTCGTCGATCAGGCCCTCGCCGGAGGGCGCTGGCTTATCCTGACCGGACATGAGATCGGTGAAGCAGGGTATCAGACGACACGGGCGGCCGCTATCGAGGAGCTATGCCGCTTTGCCCAGGACCCCGGGAACGGGCTGTGGATCGATACGGTCGCGAACGTCGCTGACCTCATCCTTCGATCGCGACCGGCGCTCACGGCCGGATATGAGCCGGTGGCCCAATCAAGGATGGAGCCTGCTGAGGATTTGGCCCAAACCCGGGACCTGATGATCGAGGATCTCATCCGCCGTCTAACCCTTGAAGAAAAGGTTGGGCAGATGAACATGCCCTGCGTGTACGAAGGAGCGCTCGGAGAATCCATCCCCGATAAGATGGCGGCCTGCCGTCGGTTCGCCCAAGGGACCTATATCCAGAATTTTGGACCAGGCGGCGGCTTCTTCACCCTCCCCAATACCATCCTGCACGAGGGAGCACGCCAGCAGGCGGAATTCCTCAACGAGCTCCAGACCATTGCCCGCAAAAAAACGCGTCTGGGGATCCCGCTTCTCATAACCGAGGAAGGCACCCATGGCCTGATGTGTCCGGGGGCGACCATCTTTCCGGAGGGCCCTGCGTTGGGCAGCACCTGGAACTTGGACCTGCTCTCGAGGATCTATGCGGCGGTCGCGGAGGAGGCCAGGGCGGTCGGCGTTCACCAAATCTTTACCCTCGTGGTCGAGCCTATCCGCGACCCGAGACTCGGACGCAACGAGGAAGCCTACAGCGAGGATCCCTACCTATGTGCCCGTTTTGCCGAGACTATCGTCCGGGCTGTCCAGGGTGATGATGTTTCTGCACCTGACAAGACCGTAGCCGGACTTTGCCATTACCCCGGACAAAGCCAACCGGCGGGCGGGCTGGAGAGGGGCGCCATGGAGGTCTCTGAGCGCATCCTGAGGAGCGTCTTCCTCCCGCCATGGGAAGCCGGGATCAAGTCGGCGGGCGCTCTGGGCGTGATGGCGACCTACCCGGCAATTGACGGGATTCCCGCCCACTCCTCGGAGAGGATCCTGACCGGGATCCTGCGCGGGGAATTGGGTTTCAAGGGCCTCGTGCTTTCAGAGGGCGGGGGCATCGGGACGCTGGTCTATGAGGGGCTGGCGCCGAGCCAGAAAGAGGCGGGACAGCTGGCCATCAAGGCGGGAGTTGATGT
>DAIPLF010000176.1:0-5030 GCA_036769375.1 Candidatus Aminicenantota bacterium
CTGCGGGAAAGGCGCTCAGGATCGCTGGGGCGGCCCGAAGGAGGCTGGCCACGCCTTTCTGGCGATGCAGGCGGGCGACCGTTCCAACAACCGGCCGGCCGGGCGGCCATCCCAGCTCATCTCGCAGGCGGCTGCTGCGGTCTGCTGGAATATCCGTCCGGACGTCGGTGCCGTTCAGGATGACCGTCATCTTCTCCTCATCCGCAAGTCGGTGCCGCCTGGCCTTTTGCAGGTCGGATTGACACACGAGGATCAGCCGGTCCGTCAAGCGGGAGTACCTCCTTTCCAGGAGCACATAAAGCCGGCGCAAGAAGACGTTGCGGTAGTGGAGATAATGGATGCCATGAAGGGTATGGACGACGGCCGGGGTCCGGGCCCGGCGGGCCGCAGAGCGGCCATAGAGCCCGGCGATTCCTCCGTGGGTATGCAGGATATCGATCTCTTGCTCCCTTAGAGCTGCGGCTATTTCGTTGAGAGGACGCAAGCTCAGACGCTTGCTTAGAGAAACAGGGATGAAGGGGAGGCCATTTCTCCTGGCCTCATCGGCCAGCGGCCCTTCGCCTCCGGAGGAAATCACCACTTCGAACCGGCTCCGGTCCAGGTTGCCGGCCAATAAGAGCAGGGCCGTTTGGCCGCCGCCAAGCGAGGGCCTGTCGATCATCTCCATAATCCTGATCTTCTTCATCGGTCTACTCAGGTCGCCCGGCGGTCGAGGCTCTCCCGGAGTCCCTGGCGGAAGAGCTTTCTTTCTTCGTCCCGTGCCGACCGCGCTCTAAGAGCCAGGAGGCTCGCTTTCAGGTAAAGCCTTAGGAGCCACAGCGACAAGGGGGGATTGTGTTTCCTGTAAAAATAAAGCTGGCTGCGCCTATATTCCAGGCGGCTCTGCCAAGGGCGGGTGGACGTGGCCGCCCCCCCGACATGGCATACCTGGGCAGTGGGAAGGAAGACCAACTTGAAGCCCTGGGCGGCGATCCGCCGGCACAAGTCGATGTCCTCGAAATAGAGAAAAAAACCCTCATCGAAAAGGCCCACCTTCTCGATGGCGGGCCGCCGGACCAGCAGGCAAGCCCCGCTCAGCCAGCCGACCTCCCGGGGCTTCCGGGAATAGCGGAGTGCGATCCTGTGGTAGGGATTGAGGATGAGCTTCTGACGGAACTCCGAGAAAAAGCCGACCCACTTCCCGAATGAAACCTGGAAGCGTCCGTCCTCGCGGACAAGGGCCGGACCGACCGCTCCCACCTCCGGCCTGGCTTTGATCTCAGCCAGGAGCGCGAGCGGTGCGGCCGCCGGCATGACGGTATCGGTGTTCAGGAATAGGATATACTCGCCCTGACTCTGCCTGAATCCGGTGTTGTTGCCGCGAGGATAGCCGGCATTCTGTTCATTCTCAATGAGTCTGACCCAGGGGAACAGGGACTTGACCAATGCCTGGCTTCCGTCTGAGGACCGGTTATCGACCAGAATGACCTCGGCGCTCTGGCCGGCAAGGGCGTTCTGTAGCGAAGCCAGACAAGCCTCGAGGTGGACACGGTCGTTATAGTTGACGAGGATGACGGAAAGCTCGGGCTCGCTCTTTCCCTGGCCGGTCGCCGCCTTCATCGGTTTCCCACCTCTCCAATAAGCTCAGCCAAGGCGGCCGCAGACCTCGCCCAGGAGAACTCGGATCTTCGCCTTTCGAACTCGGCCAGAAGTCCCGCCCGCGTTTTCTCCCCGGTGAGGATGGTCCGCAGCGCAGCCGCAACACCCTCTTCATCGGGCCCCTTGACCATAACGGCCAGACCAGTGAAGATTTCCGTCAAAGAACTCCCGTCCAGGAGCACGGGCGGCGTACCGCAGGCCAAAGCCTCGAGCGGCGGGAAACCGAACCCCTCGTATTCAGAGAGATACGCGAAGGCATCCAAGCTCGAATAGAAGACCGGGAGATCTTCTTCCGGAAGCGACTTCTCCCAGCGAATCCATTCCCGTCCGGCAAGCGGAGAGGCTGTGCCGCCGCTCAGCACCCCGAAATCTTCCCCCACAAGATAGAGGACTGCTTCGGGAAACTCCCGGCGAAGGCGTTCCACGGCCCGGACGAGCTCGGGGACATGTCGCCGTTTGAAAATGGACCCAAGGAAGCCGATCACCTTTTTCCCAGCCAGCCCTCTCTCTTCCCTCCAGCGGTTTATCAGGTCCTCCGGGGCGGGCCGGAACTTATCCTCCAGGCCATAGCCGATGAGTTTGATCTTGTCCCTGCTTAAGCGGAAGAACCTGCGGATCTCCTTCTCCACAAAGGCCGCTGAGACGAGGACCAGGTCGGCCCTCTCCAGGCTTCTCCGGATGAGATACCGGCGGGTGAGCGCATATTTTTTTGGATACCATTCGGGGTGGGCAATGACCGATATGTCGTGCTCGAAAAGAAAAGAATGCCAAGGACAAGACAAGGGGAGCACATAGTTGGAAGCGACCAGAAGGTCAGGGCCCGACTTTTTCAGGGCTCTTCGCAGAGGCCCGTTCTGCCAGCGCAGGTAGCCGCCTCGGCCGGGCAGAACATATTCGTGCGCCCGGGAGCGGCCGTTCAGCCCGATTTTCTCTTTGGTGTAGACAAGGAACTCGTCTTCCGGGAGAAGATCGGGAACCCGCAACAGCAGGTTTCGGATGACCCGGCCGACTCCCCTTGAGTCCCGGCCTAGCTCATACCCATCGAGCGCGATCTTCATCATCCCTGCATCACGGACTCATAGAAGGCCAATGTCTCTGCAGCCGCTCTCTCCCAGCTGAAATCCCGGGCCCTCTCTTTTCCCCTGGCGATGAGCTTCTTCCTCAGGTCTTCGTTCTCAATCACCGAGGAGATCTTCTCTGCCATGCTTTCGGCGCTATCGGGCTGGAAATAGACGGCCGCATCCCGGCAGACTTCGGGCATGGCTGAGACCCGGGAGGCGGCCACCGGGATGCCGCTGGCCATCGCTTCGACCAGGGGCATGCCGAACCCTTCACACAGGGAGGGGAACACAAA
Organism: Candidatus Aminicenantota bacterium; assembly: GCA_036769375.1. Classification (GTDB taxonomy): domain Bacteria; phylum Acidobacteriota; class Aminicenantia; order Aminicenantales; family UBA8522; genus UBA8522. The sequence continues at coordinate 2,993 of DAIPLF010000176.1, forward strand.
GGCCGTGGCCAGCCGGTAGATGTTCCGGATATCCCTTTCCTCGAGGTATCCGGTCGACATGACCCAGTGGCCGATCCCGAGGCTATCCGCTCTTGTCCGGATGGCGGCGGATTCTTCACCCGGGGGACCCACGAGGACGAGAGCGATCTTGAGCCCATGGAGGTGGACGATCTTCAGGGCTTCGACAAGGCGGACCAGATTTTTGCGCGGCACCTGAGCGCCGACAAAGAGAAGGAATGAGGGAGGAAGCTTGCAGCGCTTGCGAGTCGCCTTGAGCTCGGAGACCGGGACGTCCTCTAAAAACCGGCTGTCCAGCCCGTGCGGTATGACCTTTACCTTTTTCTCATCAAGCACGAATCGGGCAATGATCTCTATGGACGTGACGTGGGACGGGGTGATGATCCCGTCTGCGTCCCGTAGGGAAGTGGCGGCCAGCCGAAAAAACACTTTGCCTGCTTCGTCGCCGGCCTGGTCCGGAAAGTCCATGAAAAAGACATCATGGACGGTGATGACCTTTTTTCCTTTGGTGGGCAGGATGAGGGGGGTAGCCGAATGGGTCAGGTCGAGCTTCGTCCGGAAAAAAGAGTCCAGGGTGGGGAGGCGCCGCCTCTGCCAGAGCCAGTTGAGCACCCGCACGGGAAGACGGCGCTCGCGGAACGTCAGCCGCTCGAACGGGGGGATCTTGTCCGCGGGAAAACGGTCCCTCCAGGACGAAGAAAAGAGGAAGTACTCGTTGGTCCGGTCGATCTCCGCGAGATGGAAAAGGAGGTTCCGGAGATACGTCCCTACGCCCGTCTCTTCGCGCAGGAAAGGGCGAAGGTCAAACCCGATCCGCATAGCCAGTCAATGTATGTCCATCCCGGCCAAATGTCAAATCGCCGAAAACCCTTGCCAATCGGATAGGACGATGGTATCATCCCGCGAAAGAGGAACCCCATGACAAAATTCGACAAAATCGCCAAGCGCATCGACAGCTTCCGTGACGAGATGATCAACCTGCAGATCCAGCTCTGCGCCTTACCGGCCATCTCACCGTCAAGCGGCGGCGAAGGCGAGGTCCGGAAAGCGGAACTGCTGCACGGCTTTCTCGAGCAGTTGAAGATCGATAACATCGACCTCATCAAGGCCCCCGACCTGGACGCCCCTTGCGGCTACCGGCCCAATATCCTGGCCGTCCTCAAGGGAAAGAACACCTCAAGAACGACCTGGGTGATGACCCACATGGACGTCGTCCCTCCCGGCGACCTGGCCACGTGGAGAGGCGACCCCTATAAAGCCTGGGTCGAGGGCGGCAAGATCTTCGGCCGCGGCGTTGAGGACAACCAGCAGGACCTGGTCGCCTCCCTTTTCGCCGTCAAGGCGTTCCAGGCTGAGAACCTCAGGCCGAGCTCGAACATCGGCATCGCCCTGGTCGCCGATGAGGAGACGGGAAGCACCAAAGGTATCGACTATGTCCTCCAGCATACGCAGTCCTTTAAAAAGAAGGACCTGATCATCGTGCCTGATGCAGGAAACAAGCACGGGACCCTGATCGAAGTAGCCGAGAAAGGGATCCTCTGGCTGAAATTCAAGACAATCGGCAAGCAAGCCCATGCCTCGACTCCCAACAAAGGCATCAACAGCTTCAAAGCGGCCTGCTTCCTGGTGACGGAGCTGGAAAACCTCTACAAGATCTTCAAGGCCCAGGATCCGCTCTTCGAGCCGCCGATCTCGACCTTCGAGCCGACCAAAAAGGAGCCCAACGTCCCCAATATCAACACCATCCCCGGCGAGGACGTCTTCTACCTGGACAGCCGCCTCCTCCCCCAGTTCACCATCGAGAAGGTCGAGGCCGAGATCAACCGGATGATCAAGAAGATCGAGGACAAGTTCAGGGTCCAGATCACCTATGAGGAACAGCAGCGCGCGCCGGCCGCCCCGCCGACCAGGACCCAGGCGGCGGTCGTCTCCGCCCTGAGGGGAGCCATCAAGGAAGTCTACGCAGCCGAGGCCCAAGCCCGAGGCATCGGCGGAGGGACCGTGGCGGCGGTGTTCCGGA
>DAIPLF010000177.1:0-5020 GCA_036769375.1 Candidatus Aminicenantota bacterium
CTTCTCTCGGAACGTCCCTCGGTCGGGCTGGAGGAGCTCTTCAAGCTGGGAGCGCTCAAGCAACTCTTTCCTGAGCTCTACCGCCTAACCCTGTCCATCCAGGATTCTCTCTTCCACCCGGAGAAGGATGATTTCGGCCATCACAGCGTTTGGCAGCACACCCGGCTCACGGTGGACCAGGCCAAGGCGATCGGCGAATTCGCCGGCCTGGGACAGGAGAAAAAGCTCTGCCTGCTGCTCGCCGCGCTTTATCATGACGTCGGCAAACCGGCGACCGCCCACTGGGAGTACAAGCGAGGCCGGATGGCCATCACCAACAACGGCCACGACCTCGCCAGCGAGCGGATCGTCCGGAAGGTCCTGGCCCGATTCCGGGTCTTCTCCTGGAATGGTTACAACCTCAGGAAGATGGTGCCGCTCCTCATCCGTTCTCATCATCGGCTGTCCGAGCTCTGGCTCAACCGGGAAAATGTGACCAAGAAAGCCTTCAACAGGCTGGCCGCTGAGATCCAGGGGGAGATCGAGCTCCTGGTCTATCTCGACGCCGCCGACCGGGCCGGCCGAAGGGAGCGGCTTATCAGGTCTTTGGACCGGCAGGGAAAATGGCTCCTCCGCAGGTTCGAGGAACTGAACGTCAGCCGGGAGACCATCAAGCCGCTGATCCTGGGCCGCGATTTGATCGGCTTGGGTGTCCAGCCGGGCCCGGCAATGGGCAAGATCCTGAAGCGTCTGTACGGGATGCAGCTCGACAATGCCTTCGAGACGAGAGCCCAGGGCATCCGGGCCGCCGAAGGTCTGATCAGGGGGAAAAAGGCATGAAAATCCTTGTCTGCGGGGGCGCCGGCTATATCGGTTCTCATACGGTCAAGTCCTTGCTCCGGGGAGGGTTCGAAGTGGTCATCTTCGATAATTTCTCATCCGGGAAAGAGAAGCTGGTCATCGGCGGGGAGGTCATCCGCGGCGACCTGGATGACAAGGAATCCATTCGCCGGGTTTTCGGAGCCCGGAAAATCGAGGCCGTCCTGCACTTTGCCTCCCTCATCCAGGTGGGTGAATCCTACCTCAACCCCCAGAGATATTACACCCACAATCTGAGCACCAGCCTGAACCTGCTCGAGGCCATGCTGGAGGCCGGCGTCATGAAATTTATCTTTTCCTCGAGCGCTTCAGTCTATGGGACTCCCCTGGAAATCCCGATCACGGAATCTCACCCTCTGAACCCCATCAACCCCTACGGATACACCAAGCTCTTCGTGGAGAGGATCCTCCAGGACTACCAGAAGGCCTACGGTATGAAGTTCATCTCCCTCCGTTACTTCAACGCGGCGGGAGCGGACCCGGATACCGAGCTGGGGGAGCTGCACAGCCCGGAAACCCACCTTATTCCCAACATCCTTCTGTACCTCCTCGGTAAGAAGGAAAGCTTCGACGTCTATGGAACAAACTTCCCCACGGCGGACGGCACGGCCATCCGGGATTACATCCATGTCACCGACCTGGCTGAAGCCCACGTCCTGGCCCTGGGGAAGCTTTTGGCCTCGCCGGACAGCGATTTCGTCAATCTGGGGGCCAGTCGAGGCTACTCGGTCCTGGAAGTGGTCAAAAAGGCCGAGGAAATTACCGGGCGGAAGGTCTCCTTCAACGTCAAGCCCAATCGGCTGGGTGATGTCCCTGTTCTTCTGGCCTCGAGAAAAAAGGCTATGCAGAAGCTGGGCTGGGAGCCCCGTTATTCCGGCCTGGGGACAATTATCGAAAGTGCCTGGCGCTGGCACAAGAAAATAGCCAACAATTCGATCTAATCTGTACTCAAATTGAGTACAAAACGCGACATTTTCCCCTTTAAACGCAAAAATCGGTTGACCGTCCGGTCACGAAATGGTATAAAAAAAACCTTGCCGATGATAAGCCAAAGCCGGAGTGCTCTTTTTCTCGGGGTCTTGGCCCTCTTTTTCAATTGGGCCTGCTCCTCCTCAAAGGTCCCGCCAAAAACCGTCAGCCAGCCGGCGCCCGCGCCGATACAGGAAAAGAAGCCTGCCTCGCCGCCTCCCCAGGAGCAACCTCCTCCACAGGAAGGCGTTCCTCAAGCCCAGGAGCTGGAAGAGATCGCGCCCGAAACCCAGAACCAGGAGACGGAGGCCCTCGCCGCGAAAGAAGACGCCCCCATTATCCTCGAGGAGGCGCTCAATACTTACCAGGATGCGTTGGCGGCCGGGGAAAGGGGGGATTGGGATTCGGCTTTCCAGGCACTGGACGAGGCCTACGGTCTCATCCTCAAGGTCGATCTTCCGCCCGATTCTCCCTTGGTCCAGGAGAAAAACGACCTTCGGCTCCTGATCGCCCAGCGCATCCAGCAGATTTACGCTTCCCGGCCGGTCGCTATTGGAGACAACCACAAGACGATCCCCCTTGAGGAGAACAAGGAAGTCCTGGACGAGGTCAGGTCGTTCCAGACGAAAGAGAGAAGCCATTTCCTCGACTCTTACCGAAGGTCGGGACTCTACCGCGACATGATCAAGGAGGAACTGGTCAAAGAGGGCTTGCCGGAGGAGCTTTCCTGGCTTCCGCTCATCGAGAGCGGCTTCAAGGTCAGAGCGCTTTCCCGGGCGCGGGCCCTGGGCATGTGGCAGTTCATTTCCTCAACCGGATACCGTTATGGACTCAAGAGGGATCGCTACATCGACGAGCGCATGGATTTCCTCAAGTCCACCCGGGCGGCCATCCGCTATCTGGTCGAGCTTCACTCCTTTTTCGGCGATTGGTCAACGGCCCTGGCGGCCTACAACTGCGGAGAGGCCCGCGTGCAGAACGTCATCCGCACCCAACAGATCGACTACCTCGACAACTTCTGGGACCTTTACCGTCAGCTCCCCTGGGAGACGGCGCGGTTCGTCCCCCGGTTCACGGCCACCCTCCTGATCATAAATAACCCCGAAAAATACGGCTTTGAATTGCCCCAGCCGGAGCCTCCTCTGCAGTTCGACTCGGTCCCCATTGACCAGCCCTTCAAGTTGTCCTCGCTGGCCGCTTCGCTCGAACTGGACACCTCGCTGCTCTCCACCTTGAACCCCGAGCTGCGTTACGACTCGACTCCGGCCTATGGATATATCCTGCGTGTTCCGGTCGGCTACGGAGAGAAGATCGGAGCCCTGGCTGCCGGCCTTCCTAAATGGATCCCGCCCGAAGCCCAATATACCTGGCACTTGGTGCGCAGAGGAGAGACTTTGTCCACCATAGCCGCCCGCTACCGCACCAGCGTAAGCGCCATCGCCCGTCTGAACGGCCTGCGCAGCGTCCACTTCATCAAACCGGGACAGAGACTGAAGATCCCGGGCCGCGGAGCAGCCGTTCCCTCCTCCGCCGCGGGCGGGCCGTCCGCCGACCGAAATGCCGGGGCAAAGATCGCCTATACGGTAAAAGCGGGTGACACTCCCTACAGTATCGCCAGGAACCACGCGATGAGCTTGGAGCAGTTCCTGGCTTTGAATGGGATCGAGAGCCCTACTAAGATATTCCCGGGACAGCAGCTCTGGGTCTTGCCCGGGGAGTAGTCCCTTCCGTCCTTGCCCGAATGGCGCTATTTGGCTTTTTTTACGCCCTTGCCCTTATCCTTCTTTTTCTTCGCTTTTTTCTTGAATTCCGAGCCGATGAGCTCCAGCATGGCCATCTGAGCGCCATCGCCCATCCGCCGGCCGAGCTTGATGATCCGGGAATAGCCTCCGGGCCTCTGGCCGAAGCGCGGGCCCAGGTCGTCAAAGACCTTGGCTACGACCGCTTCTGTCTTTACAAAGGCCATCACCTGGCGACGGGCGTGGAGGGTCCCCCTTTTCCCCAGGGTGATCATCTTCTCGGCCAGGGGCCGGACCTCCTTGGCCTTGGCCAGCGTCGTCCGCATCCGCTCCCTCTCTAAAAAGGAGGTGACGAGGTTGCGCAGCAGGGCCCTCCGGTGGGCGGTCGGCCGCCGCAGTTTTCGACCCTTGACCTGGTGCCTCATTCACTCAACTCCTTTCGTTTCTTGTCCTCCTGGACCTCAGCCTGGATTCGCTCGAGGAGCTTGGGATGGAGGTCCAGGCTCAGGCCGAGGTTCAGGTTGGACAGGGTCTCCTTGATCTCGGCCAGCGATTTCCGGCCGAAGTTCTTGGTCTTGAGCAGCTCATCCTCGCTTTTCCGCACGAGCTCATAGATCCGCTCGATCCCGGCCGATTTCAGGCAGTTCGAGGACCGGACCGAGAGCTCCAGGTGCTCGATGGGCTTGAGGAGGACATCAAGCTGGCCGATGTAAGGGATCTCCTTCTTGGCGATTGTCGGCTCCTTCTCCAGCGGCTCGTCGATGACGCTCAGGAAGATGGCCAGGTGGTCGCGCATGATCTTGGCCGACTGGGAGAGCGCCACTTGAGGCGAGACCGCCCCGGTCGTCCATATCTCCAGACTGAGGTTTTCGTAATCGATCCTTTTCCCCACCCGGGCCTGCTCCACGCGGTAGTTCACCTTCTGGATGGGTGAGTGCGAGGAATCGAGGGGGATATAATCGACGCTCAGGGTCTCGTCGAAGTTCTGGTCGGCCGAGACATAGCCGCGGCCGTTCCTGACGACCATTTCGACATCCAGCTTCCCATCCCGGTCGAGCGAGGCGATATGGATATCCGGGTCCAGGATCTCGATGTCCCCGTCGTGGACGATGTCCGAAGACTTGGCCTCGGCCGGCCCCACCATCTTCAGGGTCATCTGTTTGGTCTGGTTCCCCTTCATCTTGAGAGGGATGCCCTTGATGTTCAGGATGATGTCGGTCACATCCTCGACAACACCCGGGAGCGTGGAGAACTCATGCAGGACCCCCTGGATGCGCAGAGCGGTGATGGCGGCGCCGTTAATGGAAGAGAGCAGGATCCTGCGCAGGGCGTTACCGACGGTCACCCCGTATCCGCGCTCAAAAGGCTGCGCCCAGAACCGGCCATACTTTTCGGTCAGGGTGTCGTAATCGCACTCCAAGAACTTGGGTCTCTGAAAACCGATCTCTATCATA
>DAIPLF010000178.1:0-4987 GCA_036769375.1 Candidatus Aminicenantota bacterium
ATGCCATCGGGATAGACTCAGGGACGCAGGGGACAAAAGCCCTCGTCGTTGATTTCAGGGGCAAGGTGCGGGGACGCGGCTATGCGCCCCACCATTCGGTACCGAACCTCAAACCGGGCGAGAGCGAGCAGGACCCGAAAGTCTGGGTAGAGGCGATGCAGAAGGCCATGGCGGTTGCCCTTAAAGAATCACGAGTCAATCCTAAGAAGATCGTCTCACTCGGCGTCTCGGGACAGCAACATGGGTTCGTCCCCTTGGACAAGGCCGGACGGCCGGTCAGGCCGGCCAAGCTCTGGAATGACACATCGACCTTCGCAGAGAACGAATTCCTCATCGAAGAGCTGGGCGGGAAGAAGAGCTGCATAAAGAAGCTCGGGATCAGCCTGGCTGTCGGGTACACCGCCTCAAAGATCCTCTGGCTCAAGCGGAATGAGCCGAAGAACTTTGAGCGGACAACGACCGTCCTCCTGCCTCACAACTATCTCAATTTCTGGCTCAGCGGCAAGGCCGCCATGGAATTTGGGGATGCGTCCGGGACCGGTCTGATGGACATCCGGCAGCGCGTCTGGCACCGCGAAGCAGTCGCCGCCATCGACCCGGCCCTCGAGGCCAAGCTTCCTGCCCTCCGTCATCCGGCGGAGCCTCTTGGCTATATCAAGAAGCAGATCGCCTCGCGATACGGGATGACCAGGGTCCTCCTTTCGAGCGGCGGCGGGGACAACATGATGGGGGCGGTCGGCACGGGAAACGTTATCCCCGGCATCTGCACCGCCAGCCTGGGGACATCGGGAACTGTATATTCCTACTATGGTGAGCCGTTTATCGACCCGGAGGGAGAGATCGCCGCTTTCTGCGACAGCACGGGCGGGTGGCTGCCCCTTCTCTGCACGATGAATGTCACCAACACGACGGAATACTTCAAATCGATGCACGGGCTCTCCAATCAGGAACTGGAGACGCTGGCGTCCCGGGCCCCGGCAGGCGCCGACGGCCTGATCTTCCTGCCTTTTATCGACGGCGAGAGAGTCCCTGTTCTCCCCTTTTCGAGCGGCGTGTTCTTCGGACTGGACAAGAGAACCTTCAACGCCGCCCACCTAGCCAGGGCGATCATGGAGGGGACCGTCCTCAACCTGGGCTACGGCTTTGGCCGGATGAGGTCGCTCGGGCTCAGCCCCACTGAAATCCGGGCGACCGGCGGGGGCGCCAAGAGCCGGCTGTGGCTTCAGATCGTCGCTGATGTCTTCAAGACGCCCGTTGTCATACTAGCCGAGCAGGAGGCGGCGGCCTACGGAGCCGCCCTTCAATCCCTTTGGACTTTTGAGAGGGAAAAAGGCGCGGGCGCCGGGATCTCCGAGATCGTTAAAGAAAAAGTCAAGACGGCGAAGACGACGATCACGCCGGACGAGGGCAAGTCCGCGCTCTATGACTCCCTCCAGTTGAGGTTCAATTCCCTGTGGAAGACGCTGGCCGAGGAATTCAAGGCCCGGCGGAAGGCTGAAAACTAGAGAGGCAATAAAGGCGAATCCGGAGCGGGCTCAGATCCAGCCCATCTCGTACCCGGCTTCATACATGGTGATGATGTTCTCGACCGGGGTGATGGACTGGATATTGTGGCAGGGGGCGAGGATGTACCCTCCCCCCCGACCAAGGATCTCAATGTTTTCCCAGACCTCGCGAATGACATCCTCCCGGCTACCGAAAGGGAGGGTGTTCTGGTTGTCCATGGCTCCGTGGAACACAAGCCGGTCCCCGAACTCCCGCTTGAGCTCGGCCCGGTCGAGCCCCGTGTTCCACCACTGGATGGGATTGAGAAGGTCGATGCCGGCGGCCACCATGTCCGGAACGATCCGCCGCACATTGCCGTCGTTATGGTGGAAGACATAAACCCCGGCTCCGTGGGCCAGTTCGATGATCCTCTTCATCCCCGGCAGGAGAAACTCGCGGACATGGGCGGGTGAGATCATGAGGTCGTTCTGCCCGCCCATATCTTCGGCCACGTAGCTCAGCATGACCTTTCCGGGGACTTGCTCGTAGATCCGGACCGTGTTTTCGTAGGCCAAATCAAAGAGCTTCCCCAGGCAGTAATGGACGATCTCGGGGTGCTCGATCAGGTCGATGAACGCCTGCTCTTGGCCCCTGAGGTATTTGTAGGTCAGGAACGGCTCGGAGCCGCCCCCCCGGATGGGATACATCTCCCTCCCTCTGATCTGGCCCGGAATTCCGGCATAGTCCCACCAGTCAGGATTCGGCCAGCGATAATGACGCTCGATCTCCTCGACGGAATCAAACCCGGCGAGGGGAGAATAGACGCACTCATCATAGACGCCTCTTCCATAGTCCGTATAGTTGAATCTACAGGCGAAGACGTCCGTGCGCCGGGGCAGACGGGGACCTTTGTATTTGGGCCTCAGCTTGACGACAAAATCCACGTGAAGCCTGGCCAGCGCCTGGTCGATCGTCCGGCAGCCCAGGCGTTTTCGCAAGAGCGCCGAGGTCTCGTCGGTTCCCCAATAATCCATGGGCATGCGGTCGGGCTTGCAGCGTTGGAGGACCGCCAGCCAGCGCTCCCGCGGCGTCATCGTTTTTTTGGGCATAGGCTCGGGTTTTAGCGGCGCTTGCGTCTCAATGCCGGTGCAGGTCCTTGTGCATGATCCGGCGGGTCTCGTGGAGCCTGGCCTCGGCCGGGAGGTCGGCCAACCGCTTGTTCATGGTGTCGTCGTTCTCCGCCCGGAGCATTCTGGCCACATAGTCGATGACGCTGGGTGGGAAAACCCCGTCCCTTTCGTAGAGGTCCCGCTTCTCCAGGAGCAAGCGGGAGGACTCGACGCAGCTGCGGGGGAGCGGCGGCAGCCTGCGGAGCAGGGCCTGATCGGTAAAGACATTGCCCTTGACATAGAGTTTTTCCGCCAGCTCCAGCGGCAGGTCTTTCTTGAACAGCGAGTCGTCCTCGCGGAAAGCCCAGTCAGCGGCCATGACGATCCCGGCCAACAAGAGATGGATGATGGCGCTTCCGTCGGGGCTGCGGAGCTCGACCGTCTGCCGGCTTTGGGCCTCCGAGAAAGCGCTCGTTTCCCGGGGGTTAACCTTCTTGGCCAGGTCGCCCAGGTTGGCCCAGCCCAGGGGAACGCGGATCAGGGCGCTCCGGTTGAGATCGCTCCAGCAAACTCGGGTCGGCGCCTCCTGATGGGGGACCAGCCGGAGGTAGGCCGAAGAGACCGTGTTCCCGAAGGCGGTCAGAGAATCGGCGTAATGGCAGAGCCCGCCGATCACCCGGCGCGCCCGGGTCGTGAGTTGGCCCTTCTCGTCAGCCATGACGCTCTTGCCGTTCTTGAGAAGTTCGAGATGGAAATGAAGGCCGTTCCCGGCGATCCCCTCCTCGATCTTGGGCGTGAACGTGGCCACGCAGCCATGCTTGTAGGCGATATTCCGGATAAGCCAGCGGCCCAGGACGAGGGCGTCGGCCATCTCTTCGGCCGGCCGCAGCATGAACTCGACCTCCAACTGCTCGGCCTCCTTGCCGCGGATCTCCTCGAGGTCCGAGCCCATGCTCTCGACGTAGCCGACTTCGCTGTGCGCATACTTGGCCGCCCCGGTGATCTGAGCGATCGAGCGGACGATCTCATCCAGGACCTGGCCGCTCTTGAAGTAAGGGGAAGCGGCATGATAGCCCTGCTGCTTTTGCGCCGGATAGAGGTTGGGGCTGCGGTCGCTGAGCAGGTAGAACTCCAATTCACCCATGGCCTGGAGCTCGAGTCCCGAGCTGCGGTGGAAGATCTCGCACGCCCTGCTCAGAATACCGTCCAGCGTGAACGGAGCGAGGTCGCCTTCCCGGGTCAGGTACCGGCAGACGAAGTCCAGGCTCCCCCCGTCAAAGGGGTTGAGGAACGCCGTCCTGTAGGAAGGGACGACATAGAGGTCGGAAAGGGATGTATCGACCATTCCTTTGAAAAGCTGCGAGCCGTCCACCCTTTCCCCCTGGGCAAGGATGCACTCGACCTGCGCGGGGCTGGCGACCGGGATCTTCAGTTCTTTCAGCTTGCCGTCGAGAGCGGTGTAATGGAAGGTGATCCGCTCCAGGCGTTTCTCCCCTATGACTTTGAGGAAATCGGAACGCGTAAAATCCCGGGGATTCTTATTGAGAAGGACGCCAAGAGGGTTAGCCAGGGCATAGGTGAAAACAGGCTTGGGCACGGGACGATCTCCTTGAGACGAAGGTTTCGGCTTATTGGGCATTCCAGCCAGATATTCTCTATTGAGCCCATATTTTACTGAATATGGGGGGGATATTGCAACCAAGTGAGGGGAAATGGGCCGGGAGAAAAAAGGCTTGACAAACGTGGGAATAAGGCCTTATATTTTGGGGGCCGAAAGCAAGGAAAAGGGCGGAGGGTTGAATCTCCTCAAGAGATCTTTCCCTGTCTCCGGACGTGTTCCTGTTCCCGACTGCCCGTTGAAAAACGCGGTGATGCCTTTGAATGAATGTTCGGTAGTGCCTTAGGGAAGAGGGGGTGATAACCACACATAAAAGTCGCGCTGTTCTTAATTGGGGGAATCTTCTATCCGAGCTAAGGAGGAGCAAATCATGAAGAAAAAAGCATTGTTTGGAGTGGTCCTCGTTCTCGGCCTGTCGATGACGGCCGCGGCCTGGGACGTTTTGGCTCACGCTTTTATCATGGAACAAATCAAGGGGGGGCCGGACAAAGCCAACGGCAACGAGGTTTACGGCATCACCTCGCCGGACTTCGTCAACTACCTGATGGGCTCGCCCTACTTTAGTTGGCTCTACGACGAGACCCACAAGGATTTCATGAGGGTCTGGCACAAGGCCGAGACGCCCGCGGAACAGTCCCTGGCCATGGGCTTTGTCGCCCACAACGGGCTATGGGGCGCCGATTACGCGGCCCACGTCTCTGCGCTCACGCTCGCCGACAAGACCAAAGGGTACGTCATCCAAAAGGCGGAGTACATCGAGGCGTTGTTCGGCGGG
>DAIPLF010000179.1:0-4982 GCA_036769375.1 Candidatus Aminicenantota bacterium
GGGCGGACTCGAGCATGGCCAGGTTGGTCTTGCCGCAGGCCGAGGGCATGGCGGCGGTGATATAGGTGACGTTGCCGTGCAAGTCTTCCACTCCGATGATAACCATGTGCTCGGCCAGCCAGCCCTGCTTGTAGCCGAGCCAGGAGGCGATTCGCAATGAGAAACACTTCTTCCCGAGAAGGGCGTTGCCCCCGTAGCCGGAGCCGATGCTCCAGACCAGGCCTTCCTCCGGGAAGTGCATGATGAAGCGTTTGTCCGGGTCAAAGTCGCCGACCGAGTGGATGCCCTTGACGAAATTATCGCTTTTGCCGATCTTGCTGACGATGTGCTTGCCCAGCCGGGTCATGACGCGCATGCTGACGGCCACATAGGACACATCCGTGACTTGGACGCAGGCCTTGGCGTAAGGCGAGTCGGGGTGTCCCATCATATAGGGAAGGACGTACATCGTCTTTCCGCGCATGGCGCCCTTGGAGAGCCTCGTCAGCAGCTCTTTGGCGTCTTTGGGGTCCTTCCAGTTGTTGTTGGGGCCTGTGGCTTCGCGGTCCGAATGGCAGATAAAGGTTAACTTCTCGGTTCGGGCGACGTCGGTCGGATGGCTGCGGTGGAGGTAAGCCTTCGGCCAGAGTCTGTGGTTGAGCTCGCGGAAAATGTCGTGCCGGCCGATCCGCTCTTCCCGCATCCCCATCTCGATGATCCGTCGGGCCTCGCCTTCCGAACCGTCGCACCAATAGACATGCCTGGGCTCGAACAGCCGGGCCTGCTCATCGACCCATTTTTCCAGCGGCGTCGCCATAGCCAGTGATTTTACCATAAATGGGGACGTTCCCCGAAGGGCCACCCTGCATACCATTTTCAGGAGAGCGAGCCCATACCCCTCGCTCTAGCTTCACAATCCCTGCCTTTCCGGATATATTAACCCCTCACGGCTCGATACCGTATAGGGTATTGCAGTTGATCGCAATGGAGGTAAATATGCGGCGCATCTATCGGATTCCTGTTCTTTTGGTGATCGCGGCACTGGCGCTGGGGCAGCTCGTTTCGGCCCAAGCCCCCGGCCAGGTGGCTGATAAAGACCTGTCTGCCCAGATCGACAAGCTCCTATCCGATGTCTATAAGCCCGGAGGGCCCGGCGCGGCCGTCCTTGTCAAGAAACAGGGGAAAGTCATTCTCCGCAAGGGGTATGGCCTTGCCAACCTCGAGCTCAATGTCCCTATCGAGCCGGACATGGTCTTCCGCCTCGGCTCGATCACCAAGCAGTTCACTGCCGTCGCCATCTTAATGCTGGCCGAGGAAGGCAAGCTTTCGCTTCAGGACGAGATCACCAAGTTCCTCCCCGATTACCCCACCCAGGGGAAAAAGATCACCGTCGAGCACCTGCTCACCCATACCTCAGGAGTCAAGAGCTACACCGACCTCCCGGAATGGCTGGCTCTCCAGCGCAAGGACATGACCGTCGTGGAGATCATCGACCTGGCCAAGGATAAGCCCATGGAGTTCTCTCCCGGCGAGAGGTGGAAATACTCCAATTCGGGCTATATCCTTCTTGGGGCGATCATTGAAAAAGTCTCCGGCAAGACTTACGCCGATTTCCTCCAGGACCGGATTTTCAGCCCCCTCGGTATGAAGAGCTCCTGCTATGACAGCACCTCCCGGATCATCCCCCGCCGGGCTTCCGGTTACTCCAAGGGAAACGCCGGGTTCGAGAATGCGCCCTACCTGAGCATGTCGCAGCCGTATGCGGCGGGGTCGCTGGCCACCTCGGTCGACGACCTGGCGACCTGGACCGAGGCGCTCCTCGCCGGCAGGCTGGTCAAGAGGGAAACGCTCGAAAGAGCCTTTACCTCCTACAAGTTGAAGGAGGGTCTGGAGACGAAATATGGTTACGGCTGGTGCATCTCGGACTACGAAGGCCATCGGCTGATCGAGCACGGGGGCGGGATCCATGGCTTCCTATCCCACGCTTTGTTCTTCCCGGAAGACCAGATCTTTGTCGCCATGTTGGCCAACAGCACCATCCTGGAGCTGCAACCGGAACCCCTGGCCTTCAAGGCCGGCTGTCTGGCACTGGGCATTCCCTATAAGGAACCTGTTCCGATATCCCTTCCCGAAAAGGAACTGGAGCCTCTGACGGGAGTGTATGCCGACGCCCTGGGAGAAGAGCTGTACATCACGCGTCAGGGGAACAAACTGTTCTGCCAAATCACCGGAGCAGGCACATCCGAGATCCAGCCGGTCTCGGCCGCCGAATTTTTCGTTACCGATTTTCCCGCCCGGCTTCAGTTCCTGAAGGACGAGAAGGGTGCGGTTAAGGAGCTCAAATTCATCTCCCGGATCGGGCCTGTCCAGTCGTATAAGAAAACAGATAAGCCGCTGCCGGCCGGGCGGAAAGAGGTCAAGCTGGACCCTGCTCTCTATGATCAGTATGTGGGAGAGTACGAACTTGCCCCCGGATTTGCCATCGTCGTCACCAAGGAGGACGGAAGGCTCATGGGCCAGGCCACGGGGCAGCCCAAGGTCGAGCTCTTTCCCGAGGAGGAAACGAAGTTCTTCCTCAAGGTCACCGACGGTCAGGTCGAGTTTGTCAAGGATGAGGCCGGAAAGGTCACCGGTCTCATCCTCATCCAGGGCGGCCAGAGGCTGCCTGGAAGGAAGGTCAAGTAGCGGCGGCTATTTTGGGTTGAGAACGACCGCGCAGTAACCGTCGACTTGCGGATTCTTCTGGTCCTTGACCTTGATGACCAGCTCATCCCCCTTTTGGAACCCCGGGTTCCTGAAATAGACTTTGGTTCTGGCTCCGAGGTTGCCGCTCATGGAGAGCTGATCGGAGGGAAGCGATGCTCTGCCCAGCACGGGGAAGAAATCGTAATCCCAGGGGTAGCGCCAGAACCTCATCTGAGAGAGAGCCAGCGAGTCTTTGCCGAGACGCTGATAGAGGTCGAGGTCATGATTGGCTCCCTGGTATTCTTTTCGCCATTCTTCCATCGTGGGCATCTTGTATTCCTGGCCCTTATAGACCATGACCACATCGTCCCGGTGGACCGAGACTCCGGTTTGGGCCTTGGAACCCATGAACATCATGAACATGACGTAGGGACTGTCCAGCTTGCGCACGGCCAGCGCCGCATCGATACAGACAACGATCTGCCCTTCGTTATTGAAAAAAAGATCCTGGCCCAGGTCGATCGTCTGAGCAGAGGCGACCCCGAGAAAGAAGATCACCGCCAAAACAAACCTGAAGGATTTCATCACGGTCTCCTTTTCCCCATTGTATCGTTTCCCTCGAGGCCTGTCTAGCGAGGGCGGACGACCCCTTCATTTTTTTGAATAAACCCGGACGATAATCTATAGTAGGCACATCAAGGAGGCAGAGAGCCGATGAAAAAACGACCTTATCTTGTTTTGATCTTTCTGGCCGGTCTATTGACGCTGGGGATGAGACCTGGATCGGGTCAATCCGCAGCGGAAGACCTGCGTTCAGGGAAGCATTTCCTCTCCGTCTCTGTTTTCAGCCAGGAAGAGGATCAGGGGCTGCTCGGGCTATTCTCCGGCCTGCGGGTGGCGGACGTCTCTGACGGCCTGGATAAGGCCGGACTGCCCGGGGTCGGGCTCGTCGACGCGTCGATCCTGCCGCTGTGGACCGACCTGAAGGATTTCAGCCATCGCTTTGCCGGCATTGCCGTGACCGCACGATACGTGCCCACCCAGAGACCTCACGCCGGGGAGAGGGCTCCCGAGGAGTTCGACAAGTGGGAGGGTGAATTCTACAGCCGCTATTCCCCGGAGCCTTTCGCCGACCTCATCCGTCCGGGAACGGCTCTGGTGATCGATGACGTGGAGGAGGCCGACATCGGCAGCATCGGCTCCTACAACATTCTGGAATGGAAACGGAGAGGCTGCCTTGGCGTCGTCACCGACGCCGCGGCCCGGGACACGGACGAGATCGCCGTGGAAAAGGTCCCGCTCTATTTGAGGAAGCGAGGCCGGGGCATTCGGCCCGGAAGGAACGAGATCGAGTCTGTCAACCGGCCGGTGGCTGTCGGCGGAGTGCTGGTCATGCCGGGAGACGTGGTGGTGGCCGACGGGGACGGAGTCGTCATCGTCCCGCGGGCCAAAGCCCGGGCAGTAGCCGGGTTTGCCCGGCAAGTCATGGAGAACGACAAGGCGGGCCGCCGGGACCTTTACAAGCAGTTGGGGCTGCCGTCTGACCCATCGGTCAAGAAATGATTGACCTCAGACCAGGGAGTTGAGAGATAATGGTCCCTCCCCGAACCCGAGGAGAGTATCCATGAGAAAGAAGGCGCCGATCCTGGCCCTCGTACTTGGGACCGCCCTGCTGGCTGCGGGATGCCGGAAGGAGGTCAAGCTTGCCCCGGAAGCAAGCAGGAAGCTGATGGCCGGAGTCAAGATCTACGCCCATGAAGGCCCCCTTCCCGAGCTTTTTGCCGACTGGCGCTCGGTCGGCTTGAACACCGTTTTTGTCAGCCCGGAGCTGGCCGGCCAAGGGGAATTCAGAGAATTGGCCCGAAAGCAGGGGATTTCCCTCTTCCTGATCCTGCCCATCTTTTACGGCCCCGAGGATCTCAAGAAGGACCCCGGCCTTTATGCGCTGACCGATCGGGGGGAGAAGGCCAAGGATGATTGGGTGGAATTTGTCTGCCCGACCCGCCCCGACTTCCTCAGCCGCCGCCTGGACTGGATCAAGACCCTGGTCCGGGACCTTGACCCCGACGGCATCAGCCTGGATTTCATCCGCTATTTCGTCTTTTGGGAGATGGTCTATCCGGAGAGAACTCTGGGCTCGATCCCCAACAGCTGCTTCGACCGAAGCTGCCTGGAAAGGTTCCAGAAAGATACCGGGATCGTTCTGCCCGAAGGGCTTGGCGGGACAGCGGAGGCTGCGAAATGGATCCTGGCCGCGCATGGACGGGAATGGACCGAATGGAAATGCGGGGTTATCACCAGCCTGGTCAGGTCCATCG
>DAIPLF010000180.1:0-4975 GCA_036769375.1 Candidatus Aminicenantota bacterium
CCACCCCCCCCATCTCGCCGGGCGACTCTACGCGGCTGAGGACGATGGCTATATCCTTTCCGTCGGCCGTCTCGACCGCCTGAAAAGGGTGGATCTCCTCGTCAGATCCCTGCGCTTCATGGACCGCCGGATCAGCTGCCGGATCGCCGGCACCGGTCCGGAGCTTGAGAATCTACAAAAGCTCGCCCGGGAGGCAGGCGTCGCCGACCGGCTGGAATTTCTGGGCTTCGTGCCTGACGATGATCTCCCGCCGCTTTACGCCAAGGCGACAGCGGTCTATTTCGCGCCATGGGACGAGGACTATGGCTATGTCACCTTGGAGGCGTTCCTTTCGCAGAAGCCGGTCATTACCGCCTTTGATTCCGGCGGACCGCTGGAGTTCGTAGAGGATGGACAGAGCGGCATCGTCATCCGGTCGACCGACGAAAAAGAGCTGGCTCAAAAGTCAGAGGAACTCTTTTTCGACAAGGACAAGTGCCGGAAGTACGGCCGGACGGGGTACGATAAAGTCAAAGACATTAACTGGGACACTGTGATCAAGACCCTCATCGGCGGGTGAACTCGATGAAGATCGCCCTGTTCAGCCCGCTCCCCCCGATGAAAAGCGGCATTTCCGATTATACCGAGGAAATGCTGCCGCTTCTCAGGAAGCATTTCGAGATCGACCTCTATGTGGACCCAAAGTTCGTCCCCACGAGCCCCTCTCTCCGCTCCGAGTACGGAGTTTTTCCCTTCCGGCCGGATTCCTTCTCCTCCTCGGATTATGATGCGGTTGTTTATCATTTGGGAAATTACTATCCAGCCCACCGTTTTGTCTATGAGGGCCTGCAAAAGAACCCGGGGATCGTCGTTCTCCACGACTACGTTCTTCAGGGTTTCTACGCCAGGCGGGCCGAGGTGGAGAAGCGCTTCGGCGAGTACAGGCGGCTCCTCGAAACCTATTATGGAGAAGCAGGAACGGAGATCGCGGACGGCGTTGCCAGGAGAGTGCAGCCGCCGATCTGGGAGACCGAAGAGGCGCTCGACTTTCCCCTCAACGAAGAAATCCTTGAGTTGGCCACGGGTTTGATCGTCCATTCCGATTTTGTAAGGGAGAGGGTTCAAAGAAAGACACCTAAACCGGTCGTCAAAATTCCCCATCACGGCCATGTCCTGAGAGCCTTGGACCGCGAGGCGGAAAGAAAAGGGTGGGGGGTTGGGCCCGACGATATCCTGATCTCTTCCCTGGGATACGTGAACCGCAACCGCCGCTATGAGCTCGTCATCGCCGCCCTCGGTGAGCTGGCCGATTCCCGGCTGCGCTATTTCATCGCCGGCGAAGACCGGGGCAAGCTGCTCCGGGATCTGATCGCCGGATCAAAAACCCGGGTTTCCGTTCAAAGCTTTCTTCCGCTCGAAAAGCTGGAAAGCCTGATCGTCGCCTCCGATATCTGCGTCAACCTCCGGTATCCAACGATGGGCGAGAGCTCGGGGTCGTTGTTGCGGCAGATGGGCTATGGCCGGCCGACCCTGATCACGAACTGCGGGTCCTATGCCGAATTCCCCGATTGGGCGGCCGTCAAGATAGAGCCGGATATCGATGAGTCGGCGTCGCTCAAAGCCTATCTCGCTGCGCTTATTGACGACCCCGACCTTCGTCAGTCCTTGGGAAGGGAGGCCTCCTCTTATGTCCGCAGCGAGTGTGATATCGAAAAATGTGTCCGTGGCTACGCCGATTTCATCATGGCCATCGCGCAAGGTCGCAAAAAAGAGGGGAGAGATCAATGAAAAATGCCGCTGAGATCGAGAGGCAAATCCAGAAGATCAAGTCGGCCCTGGCCGAGGAGAGAGAGTCCATCGAGGACTTCGAAACACTCATCGGCGAACGGATCCAGGGGGAGCTTTGGGGACTCAGCGATAAAGCTCTGGAAAAAGCCGCCTGGGACTCCTTTTTTTTCTTGGAGAGGAACAAGGACTGCCTTGAGGAGGAACCCGTTGTCTCCCACCGGAAATTCTACGGCCCGGTTATCGTCGTCTTTAAGAAGGTGTTCCGGGGCTTGATGCGCCCATATGCAAAGATGATCCTTATGCGTCAGAGCCGGTTCGACCTGGAGCTTATCCAGTTACAGCTGGCGAATCTGTTGCGGCTGGAAAAGATCGAGAAGAGGCTTGCGGCTCTAGAAGCAGGGGAGCCGGTCTCCAAAGGTGAACAAGGCTGACCGCAAGGCGGGGTGACGATGGTCGTTGATGCGAACCTTGGGCAGGCGGCCGGAACGTCATCCCGGGAGTTCTCGCGCCTTTTCCGGCGCTGGCTAAGGGAGCGGAGGAGGTTTTCCCAGGACGCGGTCAATTCGCTTGTCCTAAGATGGCTGCGGAGTCACCCTGCTGCTGACACCTCCAAGCTCCTGCCCGGACTGGCGGCCGATCTGGTCCGGTACCGAAGCATCCAGTCCGCCTGGAACCTTCTTTCTTTTCTGGAGGTCGCCTTGGGCTTGCGACGCCCCCGGGTGGGGATCTATGACCACGCCTTTCACTACATCGGGGGAGCTCAAAAGTACGGCTCGACGATCGCCCAGACTCTGCAGGATGAATTCGAGGTCACTCTCCTGGCTAATAAACAGGTTGCCATTTCCGACCTCCAAGCCTGGTACGGTCTCGACCTGTCCCGCTGCAAGCTCAAGATCGTCCCCCTGCCTTTTTTTGAAGAGAAAGGCCGCCATCCCCAGATCATCGACGCCGGTCAGGTCGATACAAGCGGGAAGAATCCATTCCATGCCGTCGGCCGGGAAAGCGGGAACTATGACATTTTTGTCAATAACGGCATGCTGGAGATGGTTTATCCGGCGGCCAACACGTCGCTGTTCATCTGCCATTTCCCGGAGAGGGAGAAGTCCCGCTTCTTCTATGTCGGCCGCTACACGGAAATTGTCAACAACAGTCTTTACACGGCCCGCTGGATCGAAAAGAGGTGGGGTCTTCGTCCCCACAAGCACATCTACCCTCCCGTGGACATGGAACCCGCCGCTTTCCCTTTAAAAAAGGACAACGTCATCCTGTCTGTCTCCAGGTTCGACATAGGCGGCAACAAGCAGCAGCTGGATATGGTCAAGGTCTTCCAGGAGATGGTGAAAAAGCATCCGCAGATCCTGGCCGGCTGGAAGCTTGTCCTGGTCGGCGGGAGCCCGGACGACAATCCCTATCTTGAAAGCATCCAAGAACATCTCCGTCAAACGGCGGCTTCAGATATCGAGGTCAAAGTCAACATCAGCGCCTCCGAGGTCAAGGCCGAGTATGAGCGGGCCAAGCTCTTCTGGCATCTCTGCGGGCTGGAGCAGACCGACCCGGCCAAGGTCGAACACTTCGGGATGACGGTGGCCGAGGCCATGCAAAACGGCTGTGTGCCGGTCGCCTTCCGGGGCGGGGGACAGACCGAGATCGTGGAAGAAGGGATCTCAGGGTTCCTCTTCTCTTCGGAAAACGAGCTGGTCGAAAAGACGCTGGGACTTCTGGCTGCTTCCGCCCGCATCGAGGAGATGAGCGGGCGCGCCCATCAGAGGGGGAGGGCCTTCCGGCGGGAGGTTTTCGCCGACGTCGTCCGAACCTACTTTCGGAGAATCCTGGCCACCCGGTTCTCGCAAGCGGACCTTAACCCGACTTGAGTTTCTTGACTATGACTCCTCCCAAGAAATAGCATGGGAAATCCGGAGCCCCGGTATGTTTAAAGCGGTATTCAAGAAAAAAGTGCGTGCTGACGCCAGGGCTGGCATCACTGCCGCTGATGAGGTGTCCGATGTCCAATTCCTGGAGGAAGTTTATCAACAGCTCTTGGGGCGCGATGCCGATGAGATGGGCAAGAACCATCATCTGAAGTCCTTAAGAGAAGGCCATTCACGCCTCTCGGTCATCATGGGGATCGTCAAATCAGAGGAGTTCATCAACAAGGTCATTCGGGAGCAGATGCCCCTCTTGTCTATAAAAGAAGAGCGGCCGGAGCGCTACCACTCTGTCCAGGATATACATGGACGGCAGGTTTGGGTTTTCCAGGCCGAGGGGCCCCAAGATTTCGACTGGCTGGAGCGGAAAATCATCGAGAACGGATATTATGAAAAACCGGGTGTCTGGAGCTTTATTATCGCCGAGGACAAGCGGCTCCATGCTGAGATCGTCTCTCTCTTCAGACCCCGAATGGTTCTGGACTTCGGCTGCGCCAACGGGCCGGTCATGAAATGCCTTTACGACCTGGGGATACCCAGCGAAGGCGTCGATATCAGCCGCCTAGCCCTGGCCAAGGCTTTTCCCGAGGTGCGAAGCCACATCCATCTCGGAGACCTCCTGGATTTGGATCTCGGGAAGCGCTTCGATTTCGTTCTCGCCCTGGATATCATCGAGCACCTGAACCCCAATAAGCTCGGCCTCACCATCGCCAAAATCGAAAGCTTGATGGAGGAGGGGGGTTTTCTTTTCTCCAACATTCCTGCTCTGGGGAAAGATGAGGTTTTCGGGACCATCTTCGAAGTCTATCTTAAGGAATGGGAAGCGGATGTCCGAGAGGGGAGACTCGTCACAGCCGTCCATACGGATGCTTCCGGCTATCCGGTCAACGGGCACATCATCAACGCGGGCTCCGGCTGGTGGGTCGGGCAGTTCGAACGTCAGGGCCTGCGCCGGGAGGTCGAGGTGGAAGAAGCGCTCCATAGAAGACACGATGAAGCCATGGCCAAGATGAACGCGGCCAGAAAGGCCTTTTTTGTCTTTTCAAAGGCTGTCGAGCCCCAGGACAGGGAGGCCCTGATGACGAGGCTCAGGGCCTGAGCCCATTTCGCTTGACATCCCTTGAAATCAGTTTTATGATTTCCCGGTAAGGGGGGAGACAGTTCTTGCGCGCAGACACTCCATCGATAATCCAGGTCCATAGGGAGATTTCTTAGCCTTATTTTGCCGCCAGGGGGCCCGAATGAGCGGCCGAAAGGCCGGGTCGTTCATCATACGGCCGGAC
>DAIPLF010000181.1:0-4968 GCA_036769375.1 Candidatus Aminicenantota bacterium
CGGCTGCTCGTACCACTTGAGCTTGAGCAAGGCCATGTGCGGGATATCGCCCGCGAAGGCCAAGGTCACGCGGCCGCGGTCGTCTTCCTTGAAGACCAGTTTGCCCTGCCCGTCCACTTCCCGGAACACGAGCGGTTCCAGCTCGGCATATTGCCTGGCATCTCCCGGGATCTTGACGAGCAGGGTTCCTTCCTTGGTCGGCACGACCTTGATCTGCATGAGCAGGGCGGTGATTTTTTCGTACTTGGTGGTGGACATCCTCGAGATCCCATAAACCCCGCTCACCTTTTTCAGCCGCTTTCGCGCCTCCTCCGATGGCTTGAGCTCGGCCAGCGGAGACGCGGCCGGATAGAAGCGATTGAGGAAGGCGTGGAAGAGCTGCTCTCTCGACCCGCCGGGAGTCGTGTTATAGGAGACGAACCAGCCCAGGTTCTTTTCCGGGATCAGGGCGAGCTGGGAGTGAAACCAGATCGTATCCCCCCCGTGCTCGATCAGGTGGAGGTCGTTATAAGCGAATTCCCAAAACCCGTGGGCGTTGCCGTTGATGCGCGGGTCATGGCCAAACAGCCGGGAGTGCATGAACCTGGCGGTCTCTTCCTTCAGGATCCGGGCCTCGCCATAGGCGCCGTTCTGAAGATGGGCGATCATGAACCGGGCCATGTCGGTGGCGCAGGCGCTCAGGGATCCGGCCGGGGCCATCCCGTTGAGGAGCTCGAATTTCTCCTCCTTGAAGGCGCCGTTCTTATAGGTATAGCCGGTGGACATGTTCGGCGCCAAAGTCTCGGGGAGAGGCTGCCGGAAAGTGCTGCCTTCCATCCCCAGCGGCTTGAAGATGTTCTCTTCGATAACCTGTTCGAAAGGCACCCCGGAAACGACCTCGACGATGTAGCCGGCCAGAGAGGTCCCATAGTTGGAGTAAGAGGTCAGCTCGCCCGGCGGACGGACGCGGGCCGGCATGTATGCCGCCAACCATTTGCCCAGAGGCATCAGGTCCTTGGCTTCCCGGGCAGCCATTCCAGTCCCCCGCTCTTCAAACCCAGGGGTATGCGACAGCAGATGGTTCAGCGTGATCGGCTGCGGGAAGGTCGCCGGGACCTGGAATTCCTTGAGGTAAGTGTTGACGTCGGCGTTGAGGTCGAGCTTGCCCTGCTCATAGAGCTGCATCACAGCGGTCCAGGTGAAGAGCTTGGAGACAGAGCCGGGCCGGAACATGGTCCGGTCCGGGAGGACCGGCGCCTTGGACTTGAGATTGGCGTAGCCGTAGCCCTTGGCGAAGAAGAGCTGCCCGTCCTTGACGACGGAGATCGTCGCCCCTGCGATATGGTTGGCTTCTAGGCTGACGGCCATGATCCCGTCTATGAAGGCCTCGAGCTCCCTCGCGTCGGAAGGTCCCTGAGATGCCGGCGGAAGCGCCGACTCCGCCTCCTGGCCCAGCGAAAACAAGGGAAGCGTCCCTAAGAGCAAAAGACACGCGACCAGACCGATCTTCCTCGTCATTCTTGCCTCCATATAAGATGTCGCCGTCATTTCGCCCGGACTTCCTTAGGCGCCGCGCCGGCCACGGACCAGACGGCCTTGGTGATCTGGATGTCTTGGACGGCGACCCCGGTGAGGTCGACCACGGTGATCTCGTCCTCCGTTTGGCGCTGCCGCTTTGGGTCGGAAAGGGCCGTCCCCAATTCCACAAGGTCCTCTTTCCGGATCGCGCCGGCGGTCAGGGCTTTGAAAACCTCTCCTCTGAGCAGGGACTGCGGGATGCTGTCGACGACCACCCGGTCGGCTTTCTCCAGGATCGCTGGGTCCAGCTCCTGTTTGTCGGACGTGTCCGAGCCCATCGCGGTGATGTGGGTGCCCGGCCGGATTTGACCGGCCCTCAGCAGCGGGGTGTGAGAAGGCGTAGCCGTGACAATGACGTTCGCAGTCGAGGCGATTTCCTCGGGATCCAGCGTCGTTTTCACGCGGAAGCCCTTCGCCTCCATGTCGGCCCTGTAGCTGTCCAGCTCCTGCTGGTTGAGGCCCCAGACGATAACGTCAGCGAACTCCCTCACATAGCGCAGGTATTCGAGCTGCATCCTGCCCTGGACTCCGGCCCCGAAGATCCCCACGCGACGGACCCTTCGGGGCGCGAAGTGTTCGGCGGCTACCGCGCCGGCGGCGGCGGTCCGCACCTGGGTCAAGTACCCTTCGTCGAGAAGCACGGAGATGAGCTCCCCGGTCTTCTGGCTGAAAAGGAGCATCAGGCCGAAGGTCGTGGGCAGTCCGATCTTGGGGTTATCGTAGAAGCCGGCGGCGACCTTGATAACAAAGTAGCCGTCGTTCTTGATGTATCCGTACTTGATGTGGCAATCGCCCCGGCCCTCCTCGAAGACAAGCTCTCCGACCGGAGGAACGACGACCTGGCCGCGGGAATAGGCGATGAAACCCTCGGCGATCGCCGGAATGATGCCTTCCACCGGGTCGATCTTTTTTAAAGCCTCTTTGATTTGATCCAGGCTCAGGATGACGGGCATGCGTTCCTCCTGTGGGCCTTGAACTCTAGGGGAAATCTATCAGCATCTTTTTCCTGTGTCAACCGGGCAGCCTCGAGCGCATTCCCTGAGATCTCGGCTCCGTTCCCGTTCAGGCCTGGCCCGTTCGGATACAGATCCCTGCGGCGTGGGAGCGGGAAAAATGGGGATAAAAACAAGGGTTTACAGGGCCCTTCCGAATATGCTAAGTTACCCTCTCATAAAGAGGCCCGCCTTCAACACCGACAGCTATGTTAAGGTGCCGCTCGCCGAGCGGATATCAAGGGCCCATCGCAACATCCGAACCTTGATTATCTCTTAACAAGAGGAGTCATCAATGTTCAGCACCACCCACTTCCCCAAAGCCCTCAAATACTGGCACGAGGGAAAATTCTACAACTGGCCGGACGCGCATGTCCATCCCATGGCCCACGCCCTTCACTACGGGTCTTCGGTCTTCGAGGGGATCAGGGCCTACTCTACGGCCAGAGGCCCGGCCATTTTCCGGCTGGACGAACATGTCGATCGGTTTCTGCACTCCGCGTCGGTCGCCAGGATGCCGGTCCCTTATCATAAGGAAAAAATCGTTGAAATCATCAAGCTTGTCCTCCGGGAGAACAAGCTCGAGTCGGCCTACATCCGGCCCCTGCTTTTTTTCGCGTATGGCAACCTCGGGCTCGTTCCCAAGTATTGTCCGGTCGAAATGATTGTCGGGACATGGGAGTGGGACGCTTATCTCGGCGAAAAAGCGGCCAACGGAGTGGGCGTCTACATCGTGCCCTGGAGGCGGGTTCACTTCAGCCAGCTGGATATGCGCGCCAAGTTGGGCGGGTTCTACATCCAGTCGACGATCGTCGGACTGCAAGCCAGGGGACAGGGTTGCGACGAGGCCGTCTTCCTCAACATCGAGGGGCGGGTGGCGGAAGGCCCGGGTGAGAATATCTTTATCTTCAAGGACGGGGTCCTTAAGACAAACGACATGAGCGAATCGATCCTCGAGGGCATTACCCGAGGCAGCCTGCTCGAGATCGCCCGCGACCTGGGAATAAAAACAAAGATCGGGCCGATCGAGAAGGAAGAATTCCTGACGGCCGAGGAAGCCTTTTTCTCGGGCACGGCCGTCGAAGTGGTTCCCATCACTCATATCACTGACGGCTCGGATCCTGCGGACCAACCCGTCAAGTATTCGATCGGCTCCGGGACGCCCGGCCCGGTCACCGCTCGGCTCAGGAATGCCTATCTTGACATCGTGCAAGGCAAGATCAAGGCCTATGAAAAGTGGCTGACGTTCATCAGCGGTTGATCCGATTCCGGCCGATCGGAGTCGTCCATTCTCCTTTCAGGACACGCGAGGATGTCGACCCGCGCCGCAACACCCGGCCGGACGGCTTCTCCGACGTTCGGGGTGAGCTCGAGATCGACCCGGCCTTTGCCCTCGGGCTTAAGGACATCGCCAGCTTCTCCCACTTGATCGTCATCTTTGCCTTCCACAAATCAGGGCCCGGACATCTTCTCGTCAAGCCGCCTTGCCAAGCCCGCCGGCGGGGCGTCTTCTCCACTCGTTCCCCGCACCGGCCCAACCCGATCGGAATGACCATCGTCCGGCTTCTCGGCCGCCGGGGGAACATCCTCAAGGTCTCCGGGGTCGATATGCTCGAGGGGACGCCGATCCTGGACATCAAACCCTACACTTCCCGCGACAGCAAGCGAGGCGTCAAACGCGGCTGGATGCGGGGCTCGGTGCTGAACCGCTGATGATCGCCTTGTTCACGTCCCTCGTCCTGGCCGCGGCCGGAGGGCTGTTTCCCCAGGATATCCTCAGCAACCTGGGAAAACCGCAGGACTACATCAGCCGGCGCGTCTCCTCCTACGACAGAAGCGGCGGCAACAGCGATTCCCTGTCCATCGACCCGGGCGCAACGGCCGTCCTGGCCGAGATCCCCGGCCCCGGAGCCGTCCACCACATCTGGATGACCATCGCCGCCGAGCCGTTCTACGCCCGCAAGCTCGTCCTGCGGATGTATTGGGACAGCGAGACCTCGCCGTCGGTGGAAGCTCCTGTCGGCGACTTTTTCGGCGTCGGCCACGGCCTTGACCGGAGCTTCAGCTCCCTCCCCATCAACTGCTCGAGCGAAGGCCGGGCCCGGAATTGCTACTGGTCCATGCCCTTCCGCAAGTCGGCCCGCATCACCGTGACCAATGAAGGCCGGGAGCCCGTGGCCGCCTTCTACTATGATGTCGACTACCGGGTACTCAAAGAACTTTCAGAGTACACTCCGTACTATCATGCCCAGTACCGCCAGGAGATGCCCTGCCTTCCGGGCCGGAACTACCTCCTGCTTGAGGCTGAGGGGCGCGGCCACTATGTCGGCGACGAGCTCGTTCATTCCAACCCCACCTATAGGGGCCATTCTTCCGACCAGGACAAGGTTGAAGTCGGCCTGCGCAGAGGCTGGAATAA
>DAIPLF010000182.1:0-4964 GCA_036769375.1 Candidatus Aminicenantota bacterium
GGGTGCCAACTAAGAGTGGCAAACAAACCCGGCTGAGGAGATCAGCCAGGGAATCTTAAAGGAGGTTTTCAATGCTTAAAAAGATGAGAG
Source organism: Candidatus Aminicenantota bacterium (assembly GCA_036769375.1). Taxonomy (GTDB): domain Bacteria; phylum Acidobacteriota; class Aminicenantia; order Aminicenantales; family UBA8522; genus UBA8522. Next base: position 91 of record DAIPLF010000182.1, read on the forward strand.
GATTCACCCTCATCGAGCTGCTGATCGTCGTCGCGATCATCGGCATCCTGGCTGCTCTGCTCATCCCGAACGCTCTGGCCGCCATCCAGAAGGCCAAGCAGAAGACGGCGATGAAAGAGATCATGACGATGTCCACCGGCGCCATGGACTACATCACCGACCATGGCGATTGGTCGTTGGTCGCCCAGAACGCTCAACTGGCGGCGCAAACCGATCCATTCCCAACCCACATCGCCAACTTTTACATCAAGACCTGCCCGATCAACGATCCCTGGAACCACGGCTATTTCATTTATTGCGGAAACGATGCCACTGAGGCAGTCCTGTCGGGTGCCGATGGCGATAACATCGGTGAGGACGATTTCGTCATTCTGTCCAAGGGTCGCGACGGCGGCGATGGGCCGACCTATCAAGCCAGCACCTATCAGGAGGCCACGCCTGAGGCCGGCTTCTACAACGTCAGCGGGATGTCCGATTTCGATGAGGACCTGGTTGCCTGGGCTGGCAGCTGGATCGTCGGTCCCCGCACGTCGCTGGTCACGGCCGGCGGTAGCACGGCTCCCTGACCTTAGCTGAGAACGAGCATACGTTTGAAGGGGCGGCTTCGGCCGCCCCTTCTTTTTTTACCCGAACGGGAGATCCGACGTTCACGACCGGCGGAGCAGTCTGAGGTCGGAAAAACCGGGAGGGAGAGCGAAGTCGGTCCCGGCGTCCTTGATCCTGCTTCCGGCGACGGCGATATCCCGGGTCTGCAGGGACCCCAGCCGGACGGTCTGAGCCATGGCCAGGTATTCTACCCGGGCTGGGTTGACGCCCATGACTCGGGCGGCTGTGGCGTCGACGGCCAGGGCGTTCGTGCCCATGATCAGGACGCCCGACTTCTTGGCCGTGCCAAGGAGCGGGCCGTGGCCTTCCATCCCGACGATCCCGTCGATGACCGAGTAGTGGGTCCGGACCGTGGCGCTGATCTCGCAGATACTCAACGCGATGCCGTTCCAGTGGAGGATGTTCTTGGGCCAACCGTACTTCAGCCCGGGGACGACGCCGAACATGTTCTTCATGCTGAGGGTGACCCCCGCGAAACGATGGGTCTTGAGCTTGGGAACGGAGATGAGGACGTCCGCCGTAAGGATGGTCTTGGGCAGATAAAGGTTGCGAAGCGCCGTAGCTTTGGGGTTCGCGTTCCTGACCGGTCGGACGTCGTCATAATTGAGGTCGACAAGGGGGACGTCGAGCCGGCCGGCCATGTCTTCATATCCCGTCTGGCGGAAAAGCCACTCCGTATCTCGGTTGTGCGGCGGGCCCTCGGCGATGATGACCTCCGCGGCCCCGGCGTTCCGGAGGAGGAGTACGAGCGCTTCGACCAAGCGAACGTCGGTGTGGATCGGCCGGTCCGGGCTGAAATCGGCGATGTTGGGCTTGATCACCACTCGCTTGCCGCGGATATCCGGGGGAACCGCCAGGCCCCAACCGTCGTTAAGGGCGCGGGCCAATGTCCGGGCCTCGTAATCCGGGCAGCGGATGAGCGCGACTGAAAAAGAAGACTTATTGTCGTGGCGGTCATTTGTGGGGCGACAGGCAGGAAGGCCGAAAGGAAGTGTTGAAGCCGCGGCTGCGGCCATAGTCCGGATGGCCGCGCGGCGGGTCAGCGCGGCCGGACTCATTCCGACCTCCCGGCCGCCGGGATCAAGATGGCCGGATCGGCGAGGAGGATCGCGGATAAGGCGGTTTCGAACATGTTTTTACGGAATCCGCCGTCGTCGGCCTGGGACTCTAAGAGCCGCGTTAAGGGGTCGAAGGAAACGGGGCCCTCGAACCGGTAACATTTCAAAGCCAGCCCGGCCCAGGCCAGGGTGATCGTGCTCACATCGCCGGCGAGCGCTCCGGCCAGATAGCGTAGGCCTCCCTGGACGGCGGGGCTGTCCCGGGGATAGCCCGCGGCTCCGAGGCCAGCGAGCGCGAGAGCGGTCGACATCGGTGAGGCCTCGAGTTCTGATGATTGGCTGAACGGATTTCCAAAGTTCCAGCCGCCTGACCGCACACGCCGGTCGACGAGGAGCCGGACCGCCGACCTCAAGCGTTCATGCTCTGGAGATATCCCGGCTCGGATGAGGGCGATCAAGAACAAGGCCGTCGGCTCGACCCAGGCGGTCGTGCCCGCTGTCCACGGCCAGCCGGGGATGGCGGCGTCATATCGGTAGGTCATCGCGATCGATGAGATCTCCTCGAATGTGAAGCGCCCAGATGCGTCCTCTATGGCCAGGGCCCATTGGGCCAGCTTCCGGCTCTCGACCTTTGCACCCAGGGCGCTGAAAGCGAGAAGGGCCGCGTAGCCCATCCAGCTTCCTTCGGAATCGGAGGGATCGATGCCCATGGCGCCAGATCCTTTCAGACAGGCTTTCAGGAAGGCCAGACCAGCCGCCGAGACAGCGCTGTTCTTGTCTATCGTCGAAGCCAAAAGGCAAAACCCTGTCGGCTCGACAAAGCTGCGGTGCCCGGGACGGTAGCCCCAGCCGCCATCGGGATTTTGATGGGCCCGAAGGAACTCCAGAGCCCGACTCACGGGATCCGTCATGATCGGCCTCCGACCTCAGAGGCCCGCGGTGCCACTTCAGAGCCATAGTATCGGCTCAATCGGTCCCACAGGTCCTTGAACACTTCGGGCATTCCAGAGGAAACATCCTTCTTACACAGCGGGTCCGTTCGAACGTCATAGAGGGCCGTCCGGACATCTTCGGCATTACCACGTATGATGACGTCCCTGACGAGCTTCCAGTCCGGTGTGAGGATGGCTCTGTTCCGGCGCCGTATCAGAACATCATGGAACTCGTCCCGGACGGTGATATATCCTTCCCGATCAAACTCATAGAACCTAACCCCCTGCTCGATCAATGATTGGAGGGCGAGCCCGATCCCTCCGGGCGTATCGAGGGAGAATTCCGTCTCCATGATGACAGAATCAGGGCTCAGGGTATCAACCCTTTCGACGGCATCCAGCCATGGCCGCAGGCTCATTCCGTCAGAGGCATAGCCGTTCGGCAGACCGTCACCCAAGACGTCGAGAATCGTCGGGGCGATATCGATCGTCCGAACGAGTCCGTCGACTTCCCGATGGTGCAATGACCCTGCGGGCTTCCAGGCGAGAAGGGTCCGGTTTTGCCCCGGGTCGCGGAGGTCTGAGCCATGGCCCTCGGCCGATTCGCCATGGTCCGAGAGGACGAGTATGGTCGAATTCTCGAACAGTCCCTTCGCCTTGAGGGCCGAGAGAATACGACCGAGCTCCTCATCGACCCTCGAGACGGCCGAATCATAGAGTTGCATAACGGGATCGGCCCCGGGTTGGTGCGGGAATTCGCGCGGGGATGCGTGGATATAGGGCCAGTGGGCGATGCAGAGGTGGGCCACCAGGAATAGGCGTTCCCGTCGGCTCAGGCGGTCGATGGACGAAATGAGATCGTTGATGAAGTATCGCCCGTCGTAGAGATGAGCCACAGCCCGGTTACCGTCCAAGAAAGGAAAGAGGCAAAAACCCAGGGGATTGTTAAAGAAGACGTTGGTCAGGCTGAAGTCATGGAAGCTTCCGAAGACAAAATCCTTGATACCCATCACGGGATGTCGAAGGGCGTCGAAACCGTCCTGCGACGAGATGTTGCTGAACCGGACCTCGTCGGTGAAGTGCGCCGTAGTATACCCCTTCTTCTTAAGGATGTTGCCGAGGGTCTGGTTGGCCGACTTGATGTACTTGCGTTTGGTGAGGTTGAGACGGACTCCGCTCGTCTTGGGATACTGCCCGGTGAGGATGGAGTACCAGGCCGGAAAGGTCCGGGCGATGGGGGTGTAGCAGTTCCGGAAGACGATGCTCTCGTCCAAGAAAGAGTCCAAATGGGGTGTTATATGGAGGGGGTAGCCAAAATAGCCCGTATGCATCGGGTTCAAAGAATCGAGCCCGATGATGATGACATTGGGTCCCTTGTTCGTCGTCGGCGTCTCTCTCGAAAAGGTCTTGCGCAGAACGAAAGCTGGGTCCAAAGGGGCCAGGAGAAGCCCGGCCCAGATTATGAGGGACGCGGCCATGGCTGGCTTCCTCGCGTAGTAGCTGTTCAACACAAAGAAACCGCCGAGATAAAGAACGAGAAACGATGTGGCAACAATCCGCAAGACCTCTACCCCGGCCCCGAAGGTCAGAGATCCCGCCACCGACGCCAATTCCGACGCGGGATAAAGGGCTGCGTTCAGGCCGTAGACAGCGCCTAAGAATGTTCCGTTGACGGCGAGGAAGGCTATGGCTGGCGCTAGTTGGGTTTTGGAGGGATACCGCCGCACGATCCAGTTGGTGGCCAAGATCGTGTAGTACGCGTTAAGCGAGGCGAATAGGGCATAGATGAGCATGAGTTTTAGGATATAGAGGATAATGGCCGGGCCAATGACGCGGGCGCCCAGGCTTATATTTTCTGTGAAGGACGAAGTCACATTATCACCCGAGAAGTCCTGAAGAACGGCGTAGGTTTTGGAGGCCAATTCGGCCAGCCAGAGAACCAGGTAAAGACTCACTGTGAAAAGCAGCAATCTACGGTGGGAAATCTTGTCCTTGGTTATCATAGCCGACATTATAGCACTGGATAGTTTGCGCCGATATGGCCGTTGCCGCGCTCTTGCTGGGGATGGCGATAGATCCTTTGGCAGCGCCGGAGAGTCAAGGGAGGATGGCTTGATTCAAGGCATAATCTCCATCATGTTGAGCGTCCGCTCAATGCCGCTGAGGACGACGCGGTGCAGGATGGAGAAGACCTCCGTCCAGGGGGATTCGATTTTGTAGACGCGAGGGCTGTGCTATAATCGGGCCCGCTTTGATGCGAACCGGCTTTCTCGTCCTG
>DAIPLF010000183.1:0-4930 GCA_036769375.1 Candidatus Aminicenantota bacterium
CACCCGGTTGGCCTCGACATCGCTCATGAACTGGCTGAAATTCACCTCTCTCTTGGTCAGGTTGGGCGACTGGAGGAGGCTCCAGAGGAGGATGATGATCACCCCGGCGGAGATCCAGAAGAGGACATTCTTCATATTTCTATTTCTTTTGCGCGGCATATTTTTTCCTTTTGACGGACCTATTTTAGCACTTTCCCCGCCTGATTGACAATATTTTGAACAGGCCGGGCAAAGGGCCTGGCGCTCTTTCCGGGTCCGGCAGGAAACAACGGCTTGACGATTATAACGTCCCGTATTTTTTCAGGTTTACCTCGTATTTCTCTTTCTGGTGGGCGAGGATCTCCTTGAACCGCGGATCGTCCCTCAAGTTGTCAAAAAAAGAGTTTGTGTTCAGGAACGGATATTCATACATATAGTCGAGCAGCTCCGGGAATCCTTTTTCTATCCCGAGCCTGATGTTTGCGATCGCCTCGTCCTTAAGACCGACGGCGGCATACACCCGGGACAGGAGGTAGGAATAGTACACGGGATTGGCCTCTGCGGGCTTGACCAAGGCCAGGGCCTTCTCTTTTTCCCCTTTGGCAGCGGCAAGAAAAGCGGCGGTGAAGTCAATCCCCGTGTTTTTGGGATTGAGGTTCTCGGCGATGGCGATTTCGTTCTCCGCCTCCTCGAATCTGAGCTGGTTGATCAACATCCGGGCGTAAAACAACCTGGACGAGAGGTCCTCGGGGTTCATGTCGAGGGCCATTTTGGCGTCGGCGCTGGCCGCTTCCCCCCTGCCTGCGCGCTCGTAGCCCATGGCCCTGTGGGTGAGCGTGTTTGAGTTCGGCCCTCCCAGGTTGAGGGCTTTCGTATAGAATTCGATGGCCTGGGCAGACAGGAGGATGCTCCTGTAGAAGTCGGCGATGTTCTCATTGACGACGGGGTTGTCCGGTTCGATCTGGCGGGCCTTTTTATACAGGAGATAAGCCGCGTCGTTATCTCCGCTCAAAAAATAAGCCCACCCCAGCCCACAATTCGTACCCGCGGATCGAGGGTTGATATCATAGGCTTGCCGGTAGAACTTTATCGTCTGCTCAAGGTCTTCCTTTTTCTTGGTCTTAACGTATAGGGCCTGATAGGTGTCCCCGAGCCCCCAGTAGGGCCAGGCAAACTGGGGGTCCTCCCGGCTGGAGTTGTTGTATAGAGCGATGGCCGATTCGAATTCCTGTTTGGCCGCCTCGGTCAGCGGGGCATATGGCTCCTGAGCATCGAGAAGCTCTCTGAGCTTTCGTTCCGCTTCCCTTCCGAGGGAGTAATACTTGTAGGCCTGGGTGGAAATTGTCGGGACCGTGGACGGCAGCAGTGGCACTTCCAGCTTCAGGTCGGCAAGGACTTTGGCCGCCAGCTCTTCGGGAACAGTCAAGATCTTCTCGTACTTCTTGTCCATTCCCCCGGAACCGACGACATTTCCGGTATCCGCCTCTTTGAGCTCGTAGGTGACCCGCAGATCATTCTCCACCCGCAAAAAATTGGCGGTGAGCAGGTGACTGACCCGCAGATTGGCGGCGACGGCTTTCAGGTCCGTGGACGAATAGTCTGTCTTTTTCTCCAGCCCCAGCATGGCGATCGCCGTATCGACGACATCGGTGCTGAGGACCGAAAGCTGTCTTGCGTCCTGGCGAAGCGCGATGATCGAAAGCGTGGCCAGGGCGTCCCTCAAGAAATCCAGCTCCGGGTTTGTGTTCATGTTCTCGAAGGGAAGGACGGCCAATATGGGCTTTTCCGTGGGAATGGGTTCCGGTTTTTCCCGGTTTAAAGTGCGCCACAGAACGACCGCGCCGCTCGCCAGGATGAGAACTCCCAAGGTCGGCAGGAGGATCTTCCTCCTCAAGACGATCCGGCTGAGCCCGCTTAGAGCACTCGCCCTCTTCCGGGGGAGTATCCTCTCGGCGGTGGGGAATTCCCTTTCCAATTCACTGAGGGCCGCACACAGCTCCTGTGTCGTCTGGTATCTCTTCTCCCTCGTTTTTTCCAGGCACTTCAAGATGATCCTGGAGAGGGCTTCGGGCACCTGGAGGTTGAGCCTCCGCGGATCGGGAGGAGGTTCGGTCTTGTGTTTGACGGCGATGCTCAGGGCGGATTCGCCGTCGAAGGGCACCTTGCCTGTGACCATCTCAAACAGGATCACTCCCACGGAGTAGATGTCCGATCGGAAATCGGCGGGCTTCCCCTCCACCTGTTCGGGGGACATGTATTCGGCCGTCCCCAGCATGACGCGGCCTCCCGTGATCCCCTTTTCTTCGAGGCCGCGGGCCAGCCCGAAATCCATGATCCGGGCGTTTCCCTCATGGTCCACCATGATGTTCCTGGGCTTGAGGTCGCGGTGGACGATCCCCAGCTTATGGGCTTCGCCCAGCCCTTCGCAGAGCTGCTTTCCGAGAAAGACGGTCTGGGCGGGGCTGAGCCTCCCCATCATCCGGATGACGCTCTTGAGGTCTTCCCCATGGACATATTCCATCGTGATGTAGGGGATCCCTTGCTCCTCATTGATATCGTGCATCCGGCAGACGTTCTTGTGGGTGATCTTGCGAGACAGCCGGACCTCTTCGCGGAACCGTTCGAGGGTCTTGGGCCGGGAGGCCAGCTCCGGCCGGATCAGCTTGAGGGCGATCGTGTCCTGGATCTTCTTGTCATAGACTTTGTAGACCTTTCCCATCCCGCCACTGCCCAGTTCCTCGATGACCTCATACCGCCCGGCAAAAAGCTCCCCTCTCGCAAGGTCCGGGGGCGGGCCTTCGAACGTCTCTGTTTGTGAGACCCGGGCCTCACCTGACTGGGGAAGCGGAGAAGCACACGAGCCGCAAAACCGGCTGTTCGACGGGTTATCGGCCTGACACTGGGGGCATTTCATGGACGGCTTGATCGATCGGCTTTGTTCCTAAAGGATAAACACGGACAGGGCAAATGTCAAATGCCGCGGCTTTCGTTGACAAGGGACGAGCAATTGGGATAAACGAAGGGGGAAAGGACGAGCATGAGCCTCCATCCTGTCGACCTGACGATCATCTTGGTCTATCTCGCGCTCATGGCCATGATCGGTTTTATCATTAAGAACAGGGCGACCAAGAAGGTGGACTCTTACTTTCTGGCCGATCGCAATGTTCCCTGGTGGATGCTGGGATTGGCCGGCTGCTCGAGCTACATCGACATCGGCGGCACGATGTCCATGGTCGGGGCGCTCTATTACCTCGGCCTCAAGTCCGTCTGGGCGACGCACATATACTGGGGCTGGTTCATCATCTGTTTCTACATGGCCTTCCAGGCGAAGTACATCCGGCGCTCCGGGGTCATGACTTTCGCCGAGTGGAACGAGACACGGTTCGGGGCCACTCGCGACGCCGAGGCGGCCCGGGTGTCGGCGGCCGTCTTCCTCCTCGTTCTGATGATCTTCAACTTGATGTTCATTGCTGTTGGCACGGGAAAATTCGCCGAAGAGTTCCTGCCCTTCAGCCGCTGGGAATCCACCCTGATCGTCTTCGCGGTCGTCGGAGTGTATGTCATCCTGGGCGGATTTTTTGGCGTCATCCTGACCGATATCTTCCAGACGGCCCTGATCGCCGTGGGGGCGATCGTCCTCACCGTGATGGCCTTTCGCGCCGGCACTCCCGACGCTTTCCTGGCGCAAAAGGATGCCGCCTGGGGCTCGCTCGCGCCGACCTGGCATCTCTGGCCTTCCTTCATGCAGACCACGGCGCCCAGTTACCAGCATTTCTTTCCCTTCGGCCCCATCCTCATGGCCGGGTTCTACTGGCTGATTTTCCGGGTGCTGGCCGGGCCGAACGTCTGGGACTTCCAATTTTTCCTGACGACGCGCTCGCCGCGCGATGCCTCGCTGGCCGGGGGACTGTGGACCGTGGGCTACACGCTGCGCTGGATCATCGGCTGCGCTTTCATGGTCCTGGGCATCCTTTATCTGGGCTCCGAAGCCGGGTTCGACGCCGAGAAGATCATGCCGCTCGTCCTCAAGAAGCTGCCGCTTGGCGTGCGCGGGCTGTTTATGTCTGTCCTGCTGGCAGCCCTCATGTCTACGATCAGTGCTATGGTCAACGTCACCAGCTCGGTCGTAACCAACGACTTCATCAGGCGCTATGTGCGGCGGCCGTTCACCCAGAAGCAGCTGGTTCGCCTCGGACAGCTCGCTTCAGTCTTCGCCCTGCTCATCGGCTTCGCCTTCAGCCTGTCTTTCACCCACATCGTCACCGCCTGGGAGACAATGGTTTTTGTCTGGGTCACGGTCATCCTGGTGCCGGCAACTTTGCGCTGGCACTACTGGCGGTTCGGCGCTAAGGCCTTTGTCTGGAGCATGGCCGTTTCGGTGGTGCTCGTTTTGTCACGAGTGGTCATGCTGCCGCATCTTCCGGCCTATGCGGCCTTAGCCCTTGATGTGGGGCTTTGTTTCGTAACGACGCTCATCGCCGCCGCCCTGACCAAGCCGGCGGACATAGAGGTCCTGGTCAAATTTTATTCGCGGGTGCGGCCGTGGGGGGTGTGGGGTCCCGTGAGACGGGAGGCGGTAAGGCGCGGGCTGGTCCCGGCCAGCGACAGGATGCCGGCCACCGACGCACTCAACGGTCTTCTGACCGCTGTCTTTCAGTTTTCGATCGCCCTGTTTGTCTTCTCTTTCTTTTTGCGGCGGTGGCCGAGCTTCCTGACCTGGATGGCACTGACCTTGGGGCTGGCTGTCATCCTCTATTTCACCTGGTACAAGACTCTCCCGGCCAAGGATGAGGTTTGATGACGGCGCCGCTGCGCGTCCACCTGATCTGCAACGCCCATCTTGATCCGGTCTGGCAGTGGCGCTGGGAGGAAGGCGCCGCCGAGGCGTTGGCCACATTCCGGAATGCGGCGGTCCTTCTCCGCGAGCACAAAGGTTTTATTTTCAACCACA
>DAIPLF010000184.1:0-4914 GCA_036769375.1 Candidatus Aminicenantota bacterium
ATTCGCTGGGCATCATCCTTTACGAGATGCTGACGGGCCGCGTGCCCTTTCAGGGCGACACGCCCTTTAGTGTGGCCCTCAAGCAGAGGAACGAAGCTCCTCAAGATCCTAAAGAGCTGAACGCCCAGATCCCCGACCTTCTCAGCCGGACCATTCAGAAGTGCCTGAGGAAAGAGCGCCGGGACCGTTATCAGACCGCGGAGGAGCTCAGGCTGGACCTGGAAGACATCGAGCAGAGGCTTTCAACTGCGGAAAAGGCGATCGTCAAGGGAAAGCCGAGTTCAATCAGATTAGAACCGGCACAGGCGAAAAGCCGCTTGTTACGTCCGGCCGCACTCGCCCTCCTTCTTGCGGCGATTTTGGGAGGAGCGTATTTCCTGGCGATCCACCCTCATTCTGAGCCGGGCGTCGTCGTGCTCCCATTTGCCTTCGCTGACGGCGGTCCCGATGACCGGGCGTTCGCCGACGGCCTGGCCTCAACCTTGTCTGACAGTCTTCTCCACCTCGAGCACTCCCGCGGGTCGCTGTGGGTGATCCTTCCCGTTGATGCACGCGGAGAAGGGGTCGAAACTCCGTCGCAGGTGAACCAGACTCTGGGCGGCGATTATGTCATCACTGGGAACATGCGCCTAAACGGTGACATGATCCGGCTGAATATTAGCCTTGTCGATGCGAAGACCCTCCTTCAGCGCGGCTCTCCCGTCGTCTTGGCCGATCCCGTCACGAACTTGAAGACATGGCAGGATGACCTTGTCATCAGGACGGCTCAGTTGCTGGGTCTTAAGGCCGAGCCGAGGACGGAGTCAGCCTGGTCCGCAGGGAGGACCTCACTTCCGACCGCCTACGAGTTGTACCTCAAGGGTACCGGCTACCTGATGCAATCCGATAAAGAGGAGAGCACCGACAAGGCCCTAGAATTTCTCCAGCGGGCCAGCGAGCAGGATCCCCATTTTGCCCTGGCCCGGATAGAGTTGGCGAGGGCTTATAGGTCCAAGTACAAGCTGACGAAAGACCGGGCCATGCTGGAAAAGGCCCAGTCGTCCTGCCTCCAAGCACTTAAAGACAACGATCAGTTGGTCGCGGCCGACATGGTCCTGGGGGCGGTCTATCGGGATGCCGGCCAATATGATCAGGCCGTGCAGGAATTCCGCCGGGCGATTGGGCTCGAGCCCAAATATTATCGAGCCTATATGGAGCTTGGGTACACGTACGAGAAACTGGAAAAACTCCCTGAAGCCGAAAGCGCCTATAAAAGCGCCCAGAAACTGCGGCCGCGTTATGCCGATGTTTATTCCAATTTGGGTTATTTTTATTATGTCTATGGCCGTATTGCCGACGCCGAGAGGGCATTTCTCAAGGTCACCCGGTTAACTCCGGACTCAGTCTTGGCTCACAATAACTTGGGGGGGATCTATGCGACAAGGGGCCGATACGCCTTAGCCGAGGCGATGTTCAAGAAATCGATGGCCATTCGTCCAAATGGGGAGGCCTGCTCCAACCTGGGCACGATCTACTTTTCCCAACGCCGCTACGGGGATTCGGCGGCCATGTTCGAAGAAGCGGTGAAACTCGATGAGAAGAACTCCATGATCTGGGGCAATCTGGCCGATGCTTACCGGTGTACTCCCGAGTCCTCAGGGAAGGCGGCGGCCGCTTATCAACGAGCTCTTCAGCTAGGGGAAGATGAGCTATCTAAGGACCCGAATGATTCGCAAATCATCGCCCGGCTGGCCCGCTATCGGGTCATCTTGGGAGGCCAGGCGGGAGCCCTGGAGGAGATCGCCCGGGCCCTAGAAATGTCCCCCAGCGACGGGCGAGTCCTTCTCAAGAGCATCCAAGTCTATGAGCTGGCGAAGCAGCGCGACGCCGCCATCCAGTCCCTCCGGAAGTACATTGACCAAGGGGGATCCAAAGCAGAGATCGACTCAGACCCTGACCTGGCCGGGCTCATGAAAGATCCGCGGGCCCGGCAATTGGCCGAAGGGTGGGGGAACTGACAATAGAAGGGTTCCGGATCGACCCTGACGGCCAGCCGAATCAATAAAGCCAGCTCTTGAGGTCGGCCCCGGGAGGGGCCGTTTTCCGGATGTGCTCGGCCATGGCCGGAAGATAGCAGACAGTGGGGTTTTGGCCGGAGCAGCCAGTCCAGCAGTGGGGGGCGCGCTCGCCGTATTCAATCGTCCCCACAAAAGCGGGATCCTTGGCGCTCCGCAGGAATTTTTCCAGGAGCATGGTCGCTTCTTCCAGATAGAACGTGTCTGTGTCGCCCATATAGACGCGGAGTTTGCCGTTGAGCTTGGGCCCGAGGGTCGGCCAGTCGCGCTGGATGATGAAGCTCAGATCAAAATGCTCCCGCCAATAGGCAGCGACCTCTTTGTCGATTTTGCCGGTCAAAGGATCATAAAGCGGTTGGGGATAGCCGTCGGCGCCCACCGGTCCGAAGACGGCCTGGAAGATGTCCAGTTGTTGACCCGACCGGCCCCTTGTGCCCAGGACGAGCTCAAAAATGCTGGCCTGCTTTTGAGTTACCAAGACCTGATCATCGAGGCCTCTCAGCCAGGGCCGGCTCGGTTCTTTTTTCCAGGCGCCGTTGGCATAGTAGGCGTTGTCGTCCTCATAGACGTTGACCAGCTGGAAATAGCGGAAATCGACGGGGTCCGGGCAGAATATCCAGGCGCCGTTGAACAGGTCGGGATAAAAAACCTGCAGGGCAAAGGCGCGCCAGCCTCCGGTCGACCCGCCGAAGAGCGTCCTGGCCCAGGGCTGCCCGATGGCCCGAAACTTCTGTTCCACATAAGGCATCAACTCCTGCGTCAGCGCGTCTCCGTAAGGGCCGACATTGGCCGAGTTGACCGCATAGGAATCATCGTAGAGAGGGTTGGGATCCTGGGGCACCACAAGGAGAAACCGGGGGAAATTCGGTGACGTCCATTCCTTGAAGAACGCATTGTCGGGACTCTCCACGAAATTCCGCAGCGCGGGCGTGAAGTGGCTCTGGAGATAGGCGACCGGATAGCGGGCGTCCGGGTGGCTGTCGAACCCTTCAGGGAGGAGGACCAGAGCGCCGATGTCCATGTCAGTCCCCCAGAACCGGCTGACCCGCTCGCTCTTTATCTTGACATTCTTGATGTACCGCGTGTCCTTGGGCGGAGGGAGCGGGGGAATGCGCTGGGTTAAGGCGATGCGGAGCGTTCCTCCTGTCGCCGGGTCGATCGTCATCTTCTCGGGACGGCTGGTCAGGTTCCCTGGCGATGCGTTCCACTGCTGCCCCTCCCACTGATCCATATGCATCTTTACGACATGGCCGTCGGAACGGCGAAAGGTCTTGTAGAGGTTGAGGACAGCCTGGACGTTGTATTCGCCGGCCGGAATGTCCCTGATGCTGTCGAGTGGGAACCCGAGCGTCCGTTCGTCCACGACCGCCGGCTGGCCAGGCTTCAGTCCTTCGACGTCCACACCGAAGAAAGGCTGGGGAGACCGCCAGTTGACAGCGGTGTACCTCGGCTCATTCATAAGATCGCGGGAGAAGAGAAGGAGGATACGACCGTCTAGAGGTTCTTTGTGGACGCTCTCCGGAAAAGTGATCTCAAAGCGGAGAGGAGCGGCGCCGGCGCTCGAATTGGCACCTGATGGAATTTGGGTTGCGCTCAAGAGGGTCAACAGAATGAGAATTCGGTTCCATTTCGGCATGACGGGATCTCCTTTGAATTCCTTTGATCGCTTGTCCCAACCCTATCACTCGGCTGAGACTTCTGTCAATTTCCCTTTCTGTTGTATAATGAGCGTTGCGGGGAGAATTCGGCATGAAGAGATTGGCCAATGTCCTGATCATCATCGCCGTCTGCGTTTGCCCGGCTGTCGCCCAGACGGAAGAGGCCATCGTTTCGGTCAAGGTCGTCCCCTCTTCAGAGGTTTTCAAACCCGGCCAGTCCATCCCCCTTGCCCTCGAGATCACGGTCCGTTCTCCCTACCACATCAACGCCGATATACCGAGTGAGGATTATCTCATCGGAACGACGGTCGATTTCAAGACCGTTCCGGGCGTGACGTACGGCAAACTCATATTTCCCCCCGCCGAGATGAGGCGTTTCAGCTTTTCGGAGAATCCTCTGGCCGTCTACGAGGGGACCTTTAAGGTCACGGCCGAAATCGCTCTGGCGGCTGACTTCAGGGCGGACAGCGTCGCCATCGAGGGCACGGTCGGCTACCAGGCGTGTAACGACCAGTCCTGCCTCCCCCCGGACGAAGCGGAATTCGGCCTGAAAGTGCCCGTGGAAGTGTCTTCCGAGCCGGCGGCTTCTTCCTTTTCGGCCACGGTTGAGAAGAATAACGAGCCGCCAGCCGCAAAGCCGGAGGCGCCCCTTGAAAAGCCCGATCTTCAGGCGGACAAGGGAATACCCGCATCGCCTGAGTTCGGCCAGACTTCGGCTCAGGTAAAACCGGCTTCCCGCTTCGAAGGAAAGGGATTGCTGCCACTCTTCCTCCTGGTCTTCCTCGGCGGTCTGGCCTTGAACCTCACCCCGTGCGTCTATCCGCTCATCCCCATCACCATCAGCTACTTCGGCGGCCAATCCCAAGGCCAGAAGGGAGGCGTCGTTCTCCACGCCATCCTCTATGTCGTCGGCCTGGCGGCCACCTACTCGGTCCTGGGAAGCATTGCCGCTTTCACCGGCAGCCTCTTCGGCGCCGCGCTGCAATATCCCGCCGTTCTCATCTTTATCGCCGCGGTCATGATCGTTCTTTCCCTCAGCATGTTCGACGTCTACGAGCTGAGGATGCCGGCTTTCCTCAACCGGCTCGCCGGCGGCTCGCAGAAGGGCTACTTGGGGACTTTTGTCATGGGGCTCACGGTCGGGATCGTGGCCGCTCCGTGCATCGGCCCCTTCGTCCTCGGCCTCCTGACCTATGTCGGCA
>DAIPLF010000185.1:0-1683 GCA_036769375.1 Candidatus Aminicenantota bacterium
TCGGGCTCTCGCTGATGTGGATCATGTTCGCCTACAGCGGCTGGAACGCCTCCGCGTACGTCGGCTCGGAGGTCAAGAACCCGCGGAGAAACCTGCCCCGCTCCCTCATCCTGGGCACGGGTATCGTGCTGGTTCTCTACCTCCTCCTGAACGTTTTCTATGTCTATGCCGTTGCCCCCGACAAGATGGCCGGGGTCATCTCGATCGGGGGCTTGGCTGTCGGGAACCTTTTCGGACCCTCCTTCGAACGTGTCCTCAGCGTCCTCATCGCCGTGGCTCTTTTCTCGTCGCTCAGCGCCTTCATCATCCTCGGGCCGCGGGTTTACTATGCCATGGCCTGCGACCGCTGCTTTTTCCCCTTTTTTGCCGCCGTCCACTCCCGGTATAAGGTCCCAGCCAGGTCCATCCTTCTCCAAGGCCTGATCGCAGCCCTCCTGGTCACGCTCGGGACCTTTGAGCAGATCCTGACCTATATGGGTTTCTCCCTGGGCCTTTTCCCGATTCTCTCCGTCCTAGGGGTTTTCAAGCTGCGGCGGGATCGGACGCACACCTACCGGATGCCGGGTTTCCCCGTCGTCCCGTTAGTCTATGTGCTGGCCGGAGGCGCTATCCTTTTCCTCGGGTTTTTCGAGCGGCCGGTCGAATCCTCGATCGCCCTCGGCATGGCCCTCATTGGGATCCCCTTCTTTTATATCTTCAGGAGCCGGGGGAGGAAGCCTTCAGCGTGATCCTTCAGAGCTTGAGGCTCAGCCGGTATCGGTACCCCAGGTCTTTGGATTGGAACTGGAGCGACCGGATGACGCTCAGTTCGGGGTCGTTCCACTTGGCGATACAGGCGTAGATCTCCTTAAACCCTTTCTTTTTGGCGTAGGCGACGACCTGCTCATGAAGCCGCGTCGAAATGCCTTTTTTCCGGTAGGGCTTGGAGACAAACGTGATCTGCATATAAAATTCCGGGGGAAGCTGGCCTTCCAGCAGAGGAAGAACGTCGTACATGTTATCGATTTCCGGCGTGCCAAGCGAAGGATAGCCTATCAGGTACCCGATGACACGCCCTCCGACAAGGGCGACCCAAGTCTTGTACTTATTAGCCGGGTTCAGGTAGCGGGTCCGGTAGTCCTCGACTCCCGAGGTGATCTTCGTTTTGAATTTCTCGGCCATCTCCGCTTCGAGCTCGCGGACGAGACCGAGCACCTGTTCCAGGTCCTCCGGCTGATATTCCCTGAAGATAGCCTGCAGCTCCATGAAATTCTCTCCCTCTCCGGATGGGGGCTGTCCGGGCAGCCCCGATGAGAGCCCGACCCATTATAATCAAACAGACCCTCTTCTGGCGAGGACAATTCCGGATTTAGAACCGGCGGGCCGCCCCGCCCGCGTCCGCCCTTCGGGTTGACTCCAAATCAGGGGCTGTGGTATAGAGCATTCCGCAACACCGGCCTCAACCGCCGACGAGGACCGCCGGCCTCGCAGTCCCCGAGAGGTCTTTTCCCCCCGGGCGGACGATGACCGCTGTCGAGGAGGATGCGCCGTGAAAAAAAACGCAAGGCGCCTTTTTGGGGTCGTTTTCATGGGGATGATCTCCTTCCTGGCGCTTGCCGCCCCGGCCCAGGAAAAGCTTACGGCCGCTCCGGACCCCTCCTATGCTGAGGGTGGGCCGCCGGCTTACCGCCACCCCGGGCTCGA
>DAIPLF010000185.1:1783-4898 GCA_036769375.1 Candidatus Aminicenantota bacterium
CTGTTCAAACGCCCTGGTGCCGCCTCGGCCGCGCCGTCCAGTCCGTATGCGGAGCAAAAAAGCGTTGCCCTCCCATGGCCGGTCAAGGAAGCGCCGCCGGCCCGGGTCAGCTTGCTCAAGGGCAACGACCGGAAGCAGGTCATCTTCGATTCCTTGAAGCTTCTCCAGGACGAGATCTTCGCCGGGATCGGGGAGAAGAGAGTGCTGATAAAGCCCAACATGGCGATTTCCAAGAACCCCCTGGCCGTGACCCACGTGGACGCCGTGCGCGCCGTAATGGAATTCCTCAGTCCCTTCCATAAGAAACAGGTGCTCATCGGGGAATCGGGTGTCCTCAACACCCTCGAGGGATATAGGAACAACGGCTACGAGGCGCTGGAGAAGGAATACAATGTCCGGCTTGTCGACCTCAACGCCGGCCCTTTTGAGAACTCTTATGTCTTCGGCCGGGAGCAAAACCCTCAACCCGTGCGCCTCATCTCCTCGTTCCTTGACCCTGAACTCTACGTCATCTCGCTCGCCCGGATGAAGACCCATGATTGCGTCCTGGTCACTCTGTCGCTGAAGAATGTGCTGATGGCGGCACCCCTCAACGACTATAAGCAAAGCGATAAAGGGTACTTGCACGGCCCTGCGCCGGCCCTGAATGACATCCTCCATTTCAACCTCTTCCATCTGGCGCACAAGGTCTGGCCCGGTCTGGCGGTCATTGACGGTTATGAGGCCATGGAAGGGGATGGGCCCGCCTGGGGGACTCCTTTTGAGGCGAAGGTCGCCTTGGCCAGCACCGACCCTCTGGCGGCCGACACCGTGGCCACAAGAATCATGGGCTTTAACCCGCAGGATGTCCTCTATCTCCGGGCTATGCGGGAGGGAGGGCTCGGCCAGGGAGATCTGGAGAAGATCACCGTGCAGGGAACGTCACTCGACCAATGCCTTTATCATTTCAAGGTCAATAAGAGGCTGGCCGATTTCTACAAAAACTGATCTCCGGAGGTGAGCATGAGAGCGCTTGTGCCCTTGGCTGCCGCGGCCCTTTTTATTTTCGGCCTTGTTTTTTGGGGGAGCGATGCTTCCCAGTCCGCCTCTAAGCTGACCGAAGAGCCGGACCCTTCGTTCGCCGAGGACGCCGTGTCCAACCATCGTCATCCCGAGGTCGATACCGACGTCTCGCTCCATATCAACCACTGGCGCAATTCGCTGCCCCAGGAGGGTCATGGCGGACTGATCGAACGGGATATTTTGACGCCGGGGGACCCGCTCAAACCTCCCCGTAAGGGGGCCGTCCTGAAATACTTGAAGGCCTACAGGCGGGCCGTTCTCCAGCCGCAGACGAACGCCGGGCCGTTCAAGAGTTCAACAGAGCAGGTCTTTTTCTATGTAACGGCGGGCACCGGCCGGGTGGAAGCGGGCGGCAAGAAGGCCGGGCTCGAAGACGGTTTTGCGGTTTTCGTTCCCGCGGGCCTGGAGTGCCGCTTGTTCAACCCGGCCGACGAACAGCTCGAAATGATTATGGTGGTCGAGGAGGTTCCGCCGGGATTCGTGCCCAACGCAGAAATCTCGTTGGGAAGCACCCGCGATTCCATACCCGACGTCGGGATGCATTGGGCTCATATCGGACGGGGTTTCGTTTATGATGTCCCGCCCAAGTTCGCCAACCCGATGGGATTTGCGGCCGTGTCGATCGACAACTTCGATATCGCCCAGCCGCATATCCACGGGCCCGGGTGCGAGGAAATCTGGTGCCAGGTCAAGGGGAAGAGCCTGCTCCTCTTTGGCAACCGGCTGTTCGAGCAGGAGCCGGGAGAGGCGTTTCTCATCCCGCCGAACCGCAAGGTGCCGCACAGCTCCATAAACCCCACCGGGGAGCACATGCTCTGGCTCTACCTGGGCAACCGCCATGACAAGGTGAAAGGATAGGAACGGGTCCTGTCATGGTGTGTCCCCGTCCGTCCTCGCCCAAGACCCGCCCACCGACCTTTCCGGAGACACTTACCTTATTCCCCCTTGATTGTCCAAGGGGGATAACGGGGGATTAATGCGACACAAACAAATTCTTGAAAAGTGTCTCCGTATTGGCCGAACACGGACTAGTGCCGTGCCACCCATTTTCAATATTCAGAGGAGCAGAGAATGAAATCACTGGTGAACATAAGGAATATCCCAAGGCACGCGGTCGCCGCATCTGCCATCCTTATCTTATTCGCCTTCTTTGGCTGCCAGGCGAAGCCGGACTGGCTCAGCAAGAACGAAAAGCTCATCCGGCAGAAGAATCTCAACGGACGGACGCGGACGGATATCCCAAAGGTCACGCTGCCCTCCAACCTCGACCCTGGCATTGTCTCGAACATGGGCAAGCTGGCTGCGATAGAGGTGGCTCCAGGCGCCATGGCCAGACTTTACTGGGGAAAGGGAAACCTGGTCTCCTGGATGACGCTAGAAGCAGGGGCGGAGATCCCCAAGGAGGTGCTCCCGGGAGAACGGATCATGGTGGTGATGAAGGGAGAGGTCGATCAACTCAGCGGCGGGCGCATTGTGAACATGAGCGCAGTGCCGGCTGAAGTGCCGGATGGGACCCACGGCGGGACCCAGAGGAATGATTTTGTTTACCTGGAGAAGGGATCCGAGAGCGCCGTCAAGGCCGGAGCCAGGGGAGCCGAGATCGTGGAAGTCTATTGGCCGCCTCGTTTCGATTATCTGGCCAAAGCGGGAGTGACGGGACTTCCGGCGGTCCTCGATGCAGGGAGCTTCCCGCTTGAGCCGACCGCCGCGCCGGGTGTCGTTTACGCCCTCCAGGACGTCCAGTTCACCGAGCTCAGCCCGGGGGCGAACTCGCGGCTCATCGCCGGGCGGGGCGCACAGCTGAGTTTTCTGCGGATGAACCCGGGCGCAGTCTTTCCGGACCACATCCATCCCGAGGAGCAGCTGATGATCGTGCTTCGGGGCTCGATCGAAGAAGTCATCCTTGATGCGGTCGTGCCGATGCAAAAAGACGACATCCTCCTTCTTCCTGGCGACATGGTCCACGGCGGCAAGGTCGGAGAGTTCGGCTGTGACGTCCTCGATGTCTTCTGGCCGCCCCGGCCCGACTATGCCGAGAAGATGGCCGCGCGGC
>DAIPLF010000186.1:0-4886 GCA_036769375.1 Candidatus Aminicenantota bacterium
AAGTATATCGGCCACGACAACAACCGGGACTTCTACATGGTCACTCAGCCGGAGACAGAGGCGGTTTCGCGGGTCATGTACCTGGAGTGGTTCCCGCAGATCGTCTACAACCACCACCAGACGGGTCCCGCCGGGACAGTGCTTTTCTGTTCTCCGTTCCGCGACCCGTTCAATTATCTTTTCGACCCTCTCGTCCCCACGGGCGTCGACCTGGTGGGCTCTGCCATGCACTCACGATTCGTTTCCGAGGGGAAGCCGGGCGCGACCATGCGCTCGGGTGCGCCCTATTCCACCTGGTGGTCCGGCGGTCTCCGGTCGACCGCCTATTTCCATAATATGATCGGCATCCTCACCGAGACGATCGGCAACCCCACCCCCATTGATATCCCCTTCCTCCCTGAAAAGCAACTTCCCAAGGGCGACCTTCCCTATCCGATCGCGCCTCAGAAATGGCATTTTCGGCAGTCCATCGATTATGCCATCACCGCGGACCGGGCGATATTGGACCTGGCCTCAAAGATGGGAGAAGACTTTCTCCTGGATATTTACCGCATGGGCCGGAACGCCATCCAGCGCGGGAGCCGGGACACCTGGACGGTCACTCCAAAAAATATCCGCACAGTGGAAGAGGCCCTCCGGAAGGAGAACATCAAGCCGGAAGGGCACGATCAAGGCTTTCCCCTGAAGTTTTTTGGTCTGATGCGCGACCCCGGCTTGCGGGATCCAAGGGGTTTCGTCATCCCCGCCGACCAGCCTGATTTTGCGACAGCGACCAAGTTCGTCAACGCGCTCCTCAAAAGCGGGGTGACCGTACTCCAAGCGGAGTCCCCTTTCGAAGCGGAAGGGAAAAACTATCCCCGGGGCTCCTTTGTCGTCAAGTGCGACCAGGCTTTCCGGCCGCACATTTTGGCTATGTTCGAACCGCAGGACCATCCCCATGATCTCCTCTATCCAGGAGGGCCGCCCAGCGCGCCCTATGACAGCGCCGGCTGGACTCTGGCCTACCAAATGGGCGTCGTCTTTGACCGCATCCTCGAAGGCTTCCCCGGGCCTTTTAAAAGGCTAAGGGGCCCGGCCCCGATGCCCCCGGGGAGATTGGACGGGAGTGAGAAACCCTCCGGATTCCTTCTCGACCACAGAGTCAACGACGGGTTTATCGCCGTCAACCGGTTGCTGAAACTGGGTGAAGAGGTGTACTGGCTAAAGGATGCGGTCGCTGTCGAGGGCAAGACGTATCCGCCGGGAGCCGTCCTTGTTCCGGCAAGCCCGGCAGCTCGGTCAATTTTAAAAGAGGCGGCGGAGTCGCTCGGTCTTTGCGTTACGGGAGTTGAAGCGATACCCAAGGGCGAAGCTCTCCGCCTGCGGCCCGTCCGAGTCGGCCTCTGGGATCAGTATGGTGGATCGATGGCCTCGGGCTGGGCCCGCTGGCTCCTGGAGCAGTTTGAGTTCCCGTTTGAGGTCGTCTATCCGCCGGCACTCGACGGCGGGAACCTCAAAGCGAAATATGATGTCCTGATCTTCGTGGGCGGGGCCATCCCTCGCGAAGACAGACCGCCTCAGGACGAGTTCCGCTTCTTTTCCCCGCCGGACCCGGAGGAGGTGCCTGAGGAGTACCGCAGCCGTCTGGGAAGAGTGACGGTCGCCAAGACGGCCCCGCAACTCCGCGAATTTCTCGAGGGTGGAGGAACGATTCTGGCCATCGGCACCTCGACCTCGATCGCCTTTCACCTCGGGTTACCGATTTCCGATGCTCTCCTCGAGAGGCATCCGGATGGAACAGATCATCGTCTGCCCAAGGAAAAATACTACATCCCCGGTTCGGTCCTGCAGGCCAAGGTGGATATCCATCATCCTCTCGCCTACGGCCTTAGAGACAAGACGGATTTCTATTTCAATAACAGTCCCGTCTTTCAGCTACACCCCGACGCCGCCGCCCAAGGCGTGCGGCCGGTCGCCTGGTTCGACGGTCCTGAACCTCTCCGCAGCGGTTGGGCCTGGGGCCAGGGATATCTGGAAAAGGCTGTCGCCGTGCTCGAGGCGAAAGTGGGCCAAGGACGCCTCGTTCTCTATGGACCCGAGATCATCTTCCGGGGACAGCCCCACGGCACCTTCAAGCTCCTTTTCAACGGCATCTCCTGGGCGCTGGCCCAGCCCGCTACTCTGTGATGCCAGCCAGGTTGAGGAGGAAGGCAAACTCCAGGGCAGTCTCCCGATAGCGCCGGAAGCGGCCCGACTGACCGCCGTGCCCGGCATCCATGTTGGTATGAAGAAGCAGCATGTTCTTGTCCGTTTTCATGGACCGCAGCTTCGCCACCCACTTGGCGGGCTCCCAGTATTGGACCTGGGAGTCGTGAAGGCCGGTCGTGACCAGCATGGCCGGATAATCTTTGGCCTCGACATTGTCATAGGGAGAATAGGACAGCATGTAATCGTAATATTCTCTCACCGCGGGGTTCCCCCACTCATCGAATTCTTGGGCTGTCAGGGGGATGCTCGGGTCGAGCATGGTGGTGATGACATCGACATAGGGAACGCCGGCAATGACGCCTCTAAACAGGTCCGGTCTCATATTCACCACCGCCCCCATGAGCAGGCCTCCTGCGCTTGCCCCCGCCGCAAAGAGCTTTTCCGGCCGGGTGTATTTTTCGGCGATCAAGTGTTCGGCGCAGGCGATGAAGTCGGTGAAGGTGTTCCTCTTCTTCAGCAGCTTCCCGTCCTCATACCAGGCCCGTCCCATCTCCGACCCGCCCCGAATGTGAACCAGAGCGTAGACGAACCCGCGGTCGAGGAGGCTGAGGATGGAAGAATCGAAGATCGGGTCTTCGATAGCGCCATAGGATCCGTACCCGTACTGGAGAAGCGGGTTCGTCCCGTCCTTCTTCAAACCCTTCCGGTAGACCATGGAAATCGGGATCTGGACTCCATCAGAAGCCGTCGCGTTGAGCCTCTCCACCTGATAATTCTCCGCGTCGAACCCGCCCAGGACCTCCTGCTGCTTCAACAGCTTCTTCTCGCGGGTTTTCAGGTTATAATCATAGGTTGTATAGGGCGTTGTCAGCGATGAATAATCATAGCGAAGCCAATCGGTCTCGAACTCCGGGTTTTGACCGATCGCGGCACCGTAGGCCGCTTCGCCGAAATCCAGGTTGTGCTCGGTCTTCTCCTTCCAGCCGATGACCCGGATCTGGGTCAGCCCGGCCTTGCGCTCCTCGACGACCAGGTAGTCATTGAAAATCTCGAAGCCCTCGAAGAGGACATCGGTCCGATGAGGGATGATCTCGCGCCAATTCTCCCTGGCGGTCTGATCGAGAGGCGTCTCCATGAGGCGGAAGTTCTTGGCTTCATAGTTGGTCCGGATATAGAGCTTATCCCGGAAATGTTCGATGTGGTATTCCAGGTCGCGCTGCCGCGGTTGGACCACCGCGAACTGACCTTCGGGATGGTCGGCATCGAGGATCCAGTATTCTGTGGACAGAGTGCTCTCGGTGGCTAGGATCACGTACTGCTTTGATTTGGATTTATAGACCGCCGTGTTGAAGGCCTCGTCGGCTTCGACAAAAACCTGCTCGTCCTCCGAAACGGAATTCCCGAGCGTGTGCCTCATCACTCTATAGGAACGGAGGGTCGCTGTGTCCTTGAGGACATAGAAAACGGTCCTGTTATCATTAGCCCAGGCGGACATCCCGAGCGTGTTCGGGATTTCATCGGGCAGAGTTTCGCCGGTGGTCAGGTTCTTGAAGCGCTGCGTGTAAAGCCGACGGCTGAGCGTGTCGACGGCGTAGGCCAGAAGGCGGTTGTCGGGACTGACCTCAAGCCCCAGGAG
Source organism: Candidatus Aminicenantota bacterium (assembly GCA_036769375.1). Lineage (GTDB taxonomy): Bacteria > Acidobacteriota > Aminicenantia > Aminicenantales > UBA8522 > UBA8522. The sequence continues at coordinate 3,824 of DAIPLF010000186.1, forward strand.
CGAAAAGAAAGGCTGGCCCTGGGCCATAGCGCTGCCGTCAAGCATCACCTCTTCAGGCGCCTCGAGATTTCCCTTTTTCCGGCAGTAGACCGGGTACTCCTGACCTTCGTTAAAGCGCGTGTAGTAGTCATAGCCGTTATCGCGGTACGGCACAGACATGTCGGTTTGCTTGATCCGTCCAACGATCTCCTGGTAGAGCTTTCCCTGGAGCGTCTCGGTCGGTTTGAGCACAGCCCCGAGGTATTCATTCTCCGCCTTGAGATAGTCCACGACCTTGGGGTTCTCACGCTCTTTAAGCCAATAGTAATTGTCAACCCGGACCTTGCCGAATTCCCGGAACTCCGTCTTGATCTTCTCGGCGACCGGCGGCTGCGGTCCGGGCTCGGCTTTTCTGCAGGCGGGGCCGGTTAGGGCGATAAGGGATGCCAGGCAGACGATGAAGAAATAAAAGCGCAATGGTTGGCGGCGGTCCATGAGGCCCTCCTATCCTTTGTTAATGGGTAGTCCTACAGTTCCTTGGCGTAAATGTTCCTGAAAAGCACAGGCGCGATGCTGTCATGGTTCTGCAGGCCGATATATCCTTCAGCGGCAAAATCCTTGATCTTGCCGCGCGGCTCCATCAGCCAATCGACGACCAGGGTCCCGTTGAGCTCGACGCGAACCCTCTTTCCCTGACACGTAATTTTCAGGTGGTTCCATTCGCCCGTTGGCTTCGAGGCATCCCCGGTCGGAGCCTCGGCGTCATAGATTGCTCCCGTCTTGTGAAGGCCCTCGCCGGCATCATAGATCTGGACCTCGAAGGAGTGGGTGATGTAATCATCGCTCGAAGGCAGGTCGGGTATCCGGTAGAAGATGCCCGAATTGGTGTTTTTTTGCGCACACTGGAATTCGAGGTCGAGGACGAAGTCCCGCCATTTCCGTGCGCTGTACCAGAGAAGCCCCATGCCTCCCTGGGACTTGAGCACGCCGGATTTCTCGTCCAGCTCAAAATGGCCGGGACCGTAGTGATTCCAGCCGTGCTTGGAATATCTCCAATTCCAGCGGGAAAGAAGCGGCGCATACT
>DAIPLF010000187.1:0-4880 GCA_036769375.1 Candidatus Aminicenantota bacterium
CGGGGCTGCGCGTCATCCTCTGCGACCCCACCAACGTGGGAGAGGCCGTCCGCAATGTCCTGGATAATGCCATTGATGCGGTGGGTGATGAGGGCCGCATCGATGTGCGGGCCTACCGGGAGAGCGCCGAGTGGGCGGTGATCGCCGTGCAGGACACCGGCAAAGGGATACCCGAGGCCATCAAGGATAAGATTTTCGACTCCTTCGTCTCGACCAAGGAAAAGGGCATGGGGCTCGGCCTAGCCTATGTGAAAAGGGTCGTGGACGCTTGCGGCGGCCGGATCGAGATCAAGAGCGCTGAAGGTAAGGGAACGACTTTTAAACTCTATTTTCAAACCCAGCCCAGAGAAAGGGGGACCAATCCATGAAAAAAAGGCTTCTCATCGTCGAGGACGAGAAAAACCTCTGCCTCCTCTACAGAGAAGAGCTGACCAAGGCGGGCTACAAGGTCACAGCAGTGATGGACGCCGATACGGCGCTGGAGCAGCTCAAGAAACACTCCTTCGACTTGATCATCACCGACATCCGGATGCCGGGAAAGAACGGCATCGAGCTGATCACTCAGATCATGGCGCTGCGCAAAGACATCCCTATCATTATCAACACCGCCTACCAAAGCTATAAGCACGACTTCATGACCTGGGCGGCCGATGCGTACGTCGTCAAATCCGCCTCCCTGGATGAACTCAAGGACAAGATCAAGGAGCTGGTCGGTTAGCCCATGTCCGAGCTGCGCAAGGATATCATCACCGGGCGTTGGGTCATCCTCGCCTCGGAAAGGGGAAAGAGACCGGATGACTTCCGTCCGGCCGCTCCGGAAAAAATAGAAGAGGTCCCCGCCTTCTGTCCGTTTTGCGAGGGGAACGAATCCAAGACACCTCCCGAAGTGGCCTCGCTGCGCAAGCGCGGCACCCGGCCGGACCAGCCCGGCTGGAGGGTGCGGACCGTACCTAACAAGTTCCCCGCCTTGAGCCGGGGACTCCCGCCGGAAAGGCACGATGAGGGCATCTATCAATGGATGGACGGGGTCGGCGTTCACGAGGTGGTCATCGAAAACCCTTCCCACCTCCAAGAGCTGCCCGACCTTCCCCTTCCCCATATTCAGGACGTCCTGTCCACGTACAGGGAAAGGGTGAAAAGCATAGAAGAGGAATATCAGTACAAATATGTCCACGTCTTCAAGAACAAGGGCCGGGAGGCGGGCGCTTCGCTCAGTCATCCTCACTCCCAAATCGTGGCCACGCCCATCATCCCCAAACAGGTCAACGAGGAGCTGTACAGTTGCGAGCGGCTCCACCGCCAGCTCGGCGAGTGCATCTTTTGCCGGATCATCCGTGAGGAGAAGAAGATCGGCCATCGCCTCGTCGCCCGAAGCGATCACTTCTGCGTAGTCACTCCGTTCGCCCCGCGCTTCCCCTTCGAGATGCGCATCTATCCGTTGCGCCATTCCCCCTGGTTCACGAGCCTAACGGAGAAAGAACTCCGCGCACTGGCCAAGACGCTCAAGCTGGTCCTGTGCAAGCTCAGGGACGTCCTGTCCGATCCGCCCTATAACTTCTACATCCATCAAGCTTCCAACCCGAACTTGCCGCATGAGGCCTGGGTCAACCTGGAAAAAAGCTATCACTGGCACATGGAGATCATTCCCGTGCTGACCCGGGTCGCCGGTTTCGAATGGGGGACCGGCTTTTATATCAACCCCGTACCGCCGGAAACCGCCGCCGGATTCCTCAGGAGCTAAGGTCAGGATGTCTGCGCCCCGGCCGGGGCGGCGTTGAGGTTAAGCCGGATCTCGAGTCTTCGTCCGATCCTCTCGACGCTCCCGGTCTTCTGGCGGTAGTCCTTGAAAACAAACCCCCGGTCCCGCCTTTCGATGACCTTCAGATAGGGATCGAGATTGGCGAGCAGATTGTGAAAGGCGGCTTCCGCCCGGGACTCGTCGGGATAGAAAACGAGCAGTCGGGTGGACGGCTCACCCTCTTGATCCTTATAGTCGGCAGCCAGGGCAAAGATATTTCCCCGGAGGTCCAAGATGTCACCCTCTCCCAGGGTAAATATGGACTGGAGGGCATAGGGACCCCGAATTAGGCGCTCGGAGCCGGGAACTTTGGCTTTCTCCGGCAGCTCTTCCTGAAGAGTGACTGCCCTGCCCTGGGGAATAGATTCGAGCAACCCGCGGGCAAGGTCGACCATGACCGGGAGAAGCGAGGCGCTGCCATCGAGGTTGTTGATATGGATGAAGGCGCTGCCCTTGAGGATCGTGAATTGCGTATGATCGCTGGAATTCCGGGCGGGCACTCCTTCTATGGGGGTTTCGGCACCGCACTTAAAGAGATAGATCCCCAGGGCCGACTCCGGGCTCTCCATTTGATAGAGCTCCAGGGCGATCTCGGAATTCCCCCTTATATAGTTTTGGACCAGCAAGCGATCGAAACCGAATTCCAGGAAGATCTCAGCCCCGCCGTCGATATAATTGAACAGTTGATCCCCCTGGAATTCGGCCGGCGGCCCGGCCTTCTGCCATCCAGGAGAGAAACCGCCGGGAAGCACAGCCGTCTGGAAGGCCCCAAGGAGCCGGGCAGAAAAGAGCAGACAGCCGAGAATGACCGCGTTCCTCATCTCTCTCCGTCCTTTGCGGGGGCAAGGCCTCAAATCAGGGCATGCCGGATCTTTTCCGGGCTGACCACGCCGAGTCCTAGCCGCTCGGCATAGCGAAGATACTCCGTGAATTTGGGATGCTCATTGACCTTGACCCCCATGCTTTTCCGTTTGGCTACGATGGCTTGATGGCAAACCATGTCCAGGGCAAAGGGGTCGGTGGACAAATAGAGCGTGTTGAGCCAGTAAGCGAATTTAGCCTCATACTCCGGGCCCCCATCGTACTGGCCCCGGAGTCCATCGGTGATATTCAGGACGAGCTTATCCCGGATGGCGGGAAAGGCCATGACTTCCGTGTTGACATCAAAGAAAAGGGGCGCGTGGAGCCTGTTGGTGTTGCAGACGGCCCCGTAGCCGAGATTCTTGGTCGCCATGGAGATCCCATTGCCTGTGTTCTTGAACACCGGGACATTGATGATCTTGGTCAAGCGTTTGGTCAGCAGCTTGCCGAAATAGGAAGACTTCCCGTTGAATACGTGCTGATTGAGATAGGCATTGTCCTTGGGGCCTTCGACATCCGCCCAGTAGAATGCCTCCCGGTCGAAATTATCTGTGCTGACATGAGCCCCGTCAGGCCTCAGCCAACGGCTGTTATCCTGGGTCTTACCCATGGCGGCCGCCTCGTCCATAGTCTGGAGGCCTTCAATCCCGACGCCCGGGTATCTCTCCGGCGTGAACCCGGCGTCCTTAAGCATATAATCAAACCGGTCCCAGATGATGATGTTTCTGCGCGGGAGGCCGCCGGCGACGAGCCACTCGATAAGGGCTTCGACCACCTCATGGTGAGTGCTGATCGTCCCTGGGCCGACCGGATTGACCTTGATCCCGACGATATCGTCTTTGCTGAAGAACAGGGGGAAAGAGTCCATGCCGCCTTTGCCGGTCAGGCTGCTCAGCCCTTTCTCGAACATCCCGCGGACGACTTTAGGCACAGGCTTGCCGCCACTGACAGATGCAGCATCCTTGACCTCGACGACCCTGCCGGGGAAAAGCCCGGGCAGGGAATATCTGGTTCTGGGGACTTTGAGGGCCTCCTCTATGTTGGTTTTTGGCCTTAAGGGAGGGGCAGAGGGCTGCTGGGCAAAAGCGCTCAGAGAACGATTCCCCAGCCAGAACCCGATCCCCGCGGTTCCGCCAATCCTTAAGAAATCACGGCGGTCCAGACCGCCTCCTAGCTCGAGCGCACGGTATCCTCTTCTCTTCATGGTGTCTCTCCTCCTCATACTCTACCCATCCATGGATTCCTGTGCAAGAAAAAAATTCCCCCATTTGGAGTAAGCCGAGGAATCGGCCTCAGAAGCCCAGGCGGCTGCCGGCGGAGGGGGAGGGGTTCATGAATCCCAAAGGGCCGAAAGCTTCTGGTAGAGACGGAGGTATTCGCGGGCAGAAATATCCCAGGAGAAATCACAGGCCATGGCCTTTCGGACGAGCTGCCGCCAGCGCCCTTTCTGCGGGTAGACGCTCAGTGCTTTTTGCAGAGAGGCGAGAAGGGCAGCCGATGAATACTCCTGGAACTTAAATCCGTTTCCTGTCCCCATCGTGGCATCATATTCCTGGATGGTATCGTCCAGACCTCCGGTGGCCCGGACAACCGGGACCGTACCATAGCGGAGGCTGTACATCTGGGTCAGGCCGCAGGGTTCATACCGGGAGGGGATGAGGAACATATCGCTCCCGGCATAGATCTTATGAGAGAGGGATTCATCGTAAGCGATCTTCAACCCCAAGGATTCAGGCCACTTTGCCCTGGCTGTGCTCAGGGCTTTGTGGAAGGCTTCTTCCCCCGTCCCCAAGATGACAAGGACAGCCCCCATCTTGAAGATCCCCTCCAAGGATTCGCAGAGGATGTCAAAACCCTTCTGGCCGGCCAATCGGGAAACCATGCCGATCACCGGCGATTCCTCCCTGACGGCGTCCAAGGAGAAGGCCCGGAGCAGGTCAGCCCTGCATTCTTTCTTCCCATCCAGGTAGGTCGGATCGAACGGCCGCACGGTGAACCTGTCAGTGGACGGATTCCAATCGGCATAATCGACGCCGTTGAGGATCCCGTAGAGACGGTCTCGGCGCTTCCTCAGCAGGCCGTCCAGGCGATAGCCGAACTCCGGCGTCTGGATCTCCTGGCTGTAGCGCCGACTGACGGTGCTGACCGCCGTGGAGTAGAGGATTCCTCCCTTGAGGGCGTTGACTTTCCCGTAGAACTCCAGGTCCTCCATATTAAAGAG
>DAIPLF010000188.1:0-4868 GCA_036769375.1 Candidatus Aminicenantota bacterium
TTTAAACCTCATTCCGCGTCCAGAATATACCATTCCTCCCGGACCGTCAAACGAGCTCCCTCGGTGCTGACGTACCCTTAGAGGTGATAATACTCGTTTAAACCTCACCTTGCGATTCCCCCCTAAAGATGATTGACCGGGGCGGGGGGGTATGGGAATCTGATTTTGGCTTCAGGCGAGACCCGTCCCCATGTCTTCGGACGGAAAGGACATAGATAGCCGGTCTGCGAAGCGGCCGCGAGCTTCGCCCAAGGGCAATTCTGAGGAGACAAGCCGATGGCACATCAGGAACAGGAGTTGGACAAACTGTCTTATAAGAAAAAGGTCCTTATCGCGGATGATTCCCCGGTGAGTTTAGCCTCGCTCGAGAAGATGCTCTCGACGAGCCACTTCCATACCATCCGCGCCTCGGACGGCAAGGAAGCTTATGACAGGGCTGTTTGCGAACTCCCCGACCTGATCATGCTCGACGTGATGATGCCGGAGATGAACGGCTTTGAAGTCGCCAAGGTGCTGAAGGAGGATTCCCGGACGCGCAGCATCCCGATCATCATGGTCACCGCCCTGGACGATCCGGAGTACGAGATCGCCGGGCGGGAGGCTGGAGCCGAGGAATACCTTTCCAAGCCGGTCAGACCGCAGGAGCTCATCGCCCGGGCGAACTCCCTGATCGCCCTCAGACAGTACCGAGATCAGCTGACCATCCGCAATCACTCGGAGTGGTCTTTTATCATCGATAAGCATTCTGATGACGCCGGTCCGGAGACCCAAAAGGAACGCCCCTTGGTCCTCCTGGTCGAAGACAACGAGAGCGACGCCGAGCTCGTCCGGCACCTCTTGAATGATCTGCCTCTCCGTCTGGAACGCCTGTCCAGCGGGGATGAGGCGGTTGAGCTCTGCCACACCGGTAAAGTGGACATGATGCTCTTGGATATCCTTCTCCCCGGGCTGAATGGATTCGAGGTCTGCCGCCGGGTCAGGAGTTCAGAAAAAGGAAAGGACCTTCCCATCGTCATCGTCACCTGCCTGGAGGATTTGGACAGCCGGCTCAAATGCATCGAGCTCCAGGCCGATGATTTCCTGGTCAAACCGATCGCCGGCCGCGAGCTCCAAGCCCGGGTCAAGATCCTCCTGGAGAAGAAGCAGCGGCTGGACAAGCTGAGGTCTCATTATGAAGAAGCCCTGAATTCGGCCGTTGTCGATTGGCTGACAGGCCTCTACAACCACGGCTATTTCAAGCGATTTCTGGACCTCGAGATCAAGAAGTCGCTCCGGCAGCGGTATCCCGTTACGCTGATCATGATCGATATCGACAATTTTAAGGCCGTCAACGACGCCCATGGTCATCCCATGGGGGACATGATCCTTCAAGAACTGGCTCAGGTTGTCAGGCGGGCGGTCCGGGAAGTTGACCTGGTTGCGCGCTACGGCGGAGACGAGTTCGCCGTCGTCCTCCCGTATTCGGACGCACCCAGTGCCCTTCGGGTCGCCCGCAGGATCGACGAGGCCATCAAATCCCACGGCTTCCCCCCGAAAGAGCCCGTCCAGGAAATCCGGCTGACCGTAAGCATGGGAGTGGCCGGCTATCCCGAGGACGCCGTTCATGTGGACGGGCTCATCCACAGCGCGGACCAGAAGCTCTACACGGCCAAAATAAAAGGGAAGAACCAGATCTCCGCGTAGGGACGCATCTTCCGCAACGTCCCTTCCCCTGTTATAATTCCCCGCCATGCTCAAGCCCCTGAATATCGGCCGGGTCGAGATCGGTTTTCCCGTGGTCCTTGCCTCGCTGGCCGGGTACAGCGATCTGGCCTACCGCTTGGTCTGCCGCTCCATGTCAGCCCCGTACTGCACGACTGAAGCGATGCTCGACCGGCAGCTTCTCGTAGAAGGAAAGCTCCTCGACCGGCTGGTCAGGCTTGACGGGGCCGACCACCCGGTGGCGGGGCAGATCATGGGGAACGAGCCGGCCGTCATGGCCCGCGCCGCGGCCAGGCTGAGCCGGCTGGGTTTTGATGTCATCGACCTGAATCTCGCCTGTCCGGTCAAAAAAGTTTTGGCCCGGAAGCGAGGCGGGTACTTGATGTCTCATCCCGGCCACGTACTGGAAATCGTCAAGGCAGTTCTTGAGGCCGTTCCCGAGCGGCCTGTTACGCTCAAGCTCCGCCGGTCCTTTGCCGAAAAGGATGCGGATTCCCGGGCCTTCTGGAAGATCGCGGAGGAGGCTTTCAAGGCGGGGATCGCCGGCATTTGTGTCCACGCCCGCAGCGTGGAGCAGAAGTACAGGGGACCGGCGGATTGGGATTTCTTGGCGCGGGTAAAAAGAGAATTCCCGGAGAGGACGGTCCTCGGCTCGGGGGATGTCCACTCCGCCCGGGACGCTATAAGGATGATCGAAGAGACGGGCGTCGACGGGGTCTTGGCTGCCCGGGGCGCGATCGGCAATCCCTGGATCTTCAGCCAGGCCCGAGACATCGCCGCCGGCAGGGAAGCGCCTGAACCCGGGATCGACGAACAACGGAGGGTCATTGTCCTCCATTATCGGACAGCCTGTGACCTTTACGGCCCGAGGCGGGGGCTCAAAATCATGCGCAACTTCGGGATTTATTATGCCCGCCGGCATCCTCAGCCGGCACGGGTCCGGGCCGGCGTCATTGGAGTCAGGAACGAAAGGGACTGGGAGGAATGGTTAGAGGCCTTTTATGCCCAGCCGTAGCCTTGACAATCCCGGAAGGTGGGGATAGATTTGAATGAGGGGAAATATTGCCTAGAGAAGTCGTCCAGGTAAACCGTGCGCCCGTGCTGACGCTTTGGGCGAGCGTCGTCGCCGAGCGGCTTGGCTACGACCACGAGGCCTCGCTCTCCCTGGGCAAGGCGCTGGCGGGGCTGAACGCCCAGTCCAAAGGGCGGCGCCTCGGCATCTGCAAGGCCCCCGAAAAAGCCGAGGGGGCGCCTCCGAAAAAGGCCCGTCGAGGAGAGCAATTCTGGGTGGAGCTTCTGGGGCGTCCCATCCCGGCGACGCAGACCGGTCAGGGCGTTAGGGCTGTCGAGGGAGACCGTCTGATCGATCCCGGTGGCGTCGAGCGTTATCTTTACGGCAAGTTCGGGGAAGGGTTAGAATCTGTTCGCCGGGCCATGGAGGAGCTGGCCCAGACTTTCTCACCCAGGGAACTTGCGGCCAAGGCGTTTTCCCTATACGAGCATTTCCGGCCCCGTATCCCGGAAGGAGTGCAGGGCTGGGGTGCCAAGGGAGAGCTGGACTTGGACCGGATCCGCTGTCTGATTCATTCTTCTTGAATCTTCCCGAAGGATTGATCCGATGAAGGCGATGGTGATGCACCGGGTTTGCGATCTCCGCGAAGACCGCGATCCGTTGGAGCTCAGAGACGTCCCGAAGCCCGTCCCAGGGAAGGGAGAGATTCTGCTTAAGATCTCGGCCTGTGGGGTCTGTCATACCGAGCTCGACGAGATCGAAGGACGGATGCCGCCTCCGTGGCTTCCGCTCATCCTTGGACATCAGGTTGTCGGACGGGTGGAGGGATCGGGGAGAGGCGCCGGCAGGTACAAGGACGGAGAGCGGCTGGGCGTGGCTTGGATCCATTCGGCTTGCGGAAGCTGCAAGTTCTGCCGCAGCGGGCGGGAGAATCTATGCGCCGGTTTCCGGGCGACGGGAAGGGACACCGACGGCGGGTATGCGGAATACATGACCGTGGGCCAGGAGTTTGCCTACCCTGTCCCCGACGTTTTTTCTGATGTTGAGGCCGCGCCGCTCCTCTGCGCCGGGGCGATCGGCTATCGTTCCCTGAACCTAACGGGTCTCCGGGACGGGCAGCGGCTTGGGTTGACCGGCTTCGGCGCGTCGGGCCATCTTGTCCTCCTCATGGCCAAGCACATATTCCCCAAGTCCGAATTGTACGTTTTTGCCCGGGCTGAAAAAGAACGCCAATTCGCCCGCGAGCTGGGAGCGGACTGGGCCGGCGGGACGCTGGAGAGCTCCCCTGAAAAACTCGACGCCTTGATCGATACGACGCCCGTCTGGAGGCCCGTGGTCGAAGCCCTGCGCAACCTGGATTCCGGAGGCCGCCTCGTCATCAACGCGATCCGGAAAGAGAGCGTCGATCAGGATAGCCTGCTGAAATTGGACTATCCCAGCCATCTCTGGCTGGAGAAGGAGATCAAGAGCGTCGCCAATGTGACGAGAGCCGACGTGATCGAGTGCCTGAAGCTGGTGGCCGAGATTCCCATCAAGCCCGAAGTTGAACTCTACCGTCTGGGGGAAGCCAACCGGGCTTTACTCGAGATCAAGGAGCGCCGCATCCGGGGCGCCAAAGTCCTGCAGATTCTATAGAAAAAGGGATGGTCCGAGTTTAGGTCCGGGGCGGATCCAGCCACCCTTGCTTCTTGATCGGCTTGGGCCTCCAGTTTTTATCCACGGCCACGAAGACGACCTCGGCCTCTGTCACCCTGACCGTTTCCTGGCTGTCCGCCCGGGTGGCTTCGACCTCGATTTTGATGGTGATCGAGGTGTGGCCGACTCGGATCGTCTCGGTATAGAAGCTGACCACGTCGCCCACGAAAACCGGCTTGTGAAAGACGACCTTGTCCATGGCCACGGTGACAAAATTGTAGGGGCCGCACGTTTTACGCGCTTGGATAGCGCCGGCCAGATCGGCGTGGCTCATGATGATACCGCCGAAAATGACTCCGTGCCTGTTTGTGTCGCGGGGAAGGAGCGTCACCCGGAGGGCGGGATCCCGGCACTCTTTCATGGAAGTAACCTTTTCGATCATGTTGTCTCTATACCATAGGCGGCACTTGCGGTCAACGGGGCGAAAACAGGTCGCTCGCTAGCCCGATTGGCTGAGGCG
>DAIPLF010000005.1:0-16694 GCA_036769375.1 Candidatus Aminicenantota bacterium
TGAGCCTCGGGATCAGGATCAGAGAGCGGGACAGGATCGCGGCGGCGAAGAAGCCCCGTTGGTGGGCGGTTCCGCTGACCGCGCTCATCGGTGCGGCCTCTGCCGCTCTCGTCGATTTCCTTTATGTGGGCTCGACGGGAGCCGTCCCGGCGTTGAAGGACGTCTGGTGGGCGGTCTTTCTGGCGCCGATCGGCGCGGGTTATCTCGCCTCTCTATGGTCCCGGCGTAAGAAGATGGGCCAGCGCCTCGCTGCCGGGATCATGGCCGGCGCGCTCGTCGGGCTCGCCTACGGCCTCGTCAACGCTTTCCTCGCGCCGCAGTTCCCCGGTCTGGCCCAAGCCGCCGGAGCGGCCGCTGTGAACGGCGCCCCGGCCTTGGGCATTCTTTGGAAAACCTTTATCTTCGCCCTCTTGGCGATCCCCGGCGCCTTCGTCGCCGAGACCCGCCCGCCTCGCGCCTGACCGGTTCTTCTGACGATCCTTTCCCGGCCCTCTTGAAGGCCAGTCGACTGGGACCTGAGCAGGCCTTCGGAGACGACGGACTTGAGTGTAGCAGGTCGTTGACCGATTTTGCGGCCGGCCTCCGATACGCCCCTTGGGGAGCTAAGGCATGAGTGGGGCCAATGGATGCGGGAGACCCTGCTTCTCGACGTACCGCATCGCCAGGTGGTGTTGACGATCCCCAAGACGCTGCGGATCTTCTTCAAGTACCGGCGCCGTCTCTTGGGGGAACTCAGCCGGGCGGCGGTCAAGACCCTCGTGGTCTACTTTGAGGCGCTGGCGGGCGAGCCGCTCGTTCCCGGCATCATCGTTGCCGTCCAAACCTTCGACGACCGGATCAACTTCCACCCGCACCTGCATCTCCTGGTGACCGAGGGGGGAATGGACCGGGTGGGAGCTTTCCACAGGCTGCCGCGTCTGGACGACGCGCGGCTGGCCGAGATCTTCGCCCGGGAGGTGCTCAGGCTTCTCGTCGACAGGGGCTTGCTCAGTCCGGAGTGGGCGGAGCGCATTCTCTCGTGGCGGCACACCGGCTTCAACGTCCACAGCCGGGTCCGGGCCCGGACAAAGACGGAGGCCGAGCGGGTGGGAAAATACATGGTCCGGCCGGTGCTGGCCCTGGAGCGCCTCGCGTTCCTGGAGCTGGAGGGGAAGGTCGGCTACCGGCACGGCCCCGACGGCGCCGAACTCGAGCGGATGGACTACCTAGAGCTCATCGCCCGGGTGACCTCTCACATCCCCGACAAGGGCCAGGTCATGGTCCGGTATTACGGGCTCTACGCCAATGCCCACCGGGGGAAGGTCAGGAAGGCGGACCTTGTTCCTGTCCTCCTGGGGATGATCGAGGAGGAGCCGAAGCCCATCACTTCCAAGGGCTGGGCCGAGATGATCCGGAAGGTCTACGAGGTGGACCCGATGATTTGTCCGCGATGTGGCGGCAGGATGAAGGTTGTCGCCTTCTTGACCGAACCTGAGGTCGTCGACCGGATTATCCGTCACCTGGAGTTGACGTTCGCGGCTGCAAAGCCCCCGCCGGCCCAGGCCTTCGAGCAAGTCGCCTTGACGGCGGCCGAGGAGAGCGGGGACTACGATTAGCCGGCGAATTGGAGAGGGGAGTGGCCTGACCTCGTTTGGCCGCATTCCGGGCTGACCCGACCGAAAATCCGCCGCCGGCAGCCAGGTCGGCCCGATTTCGAAATGTTGATATCCGCTCGGGGCCGGAATATTTTCTTTTTCGCGATGGGAAGGGCTAATCCTGAGGTCGCGGCCGACGCTTTCAGCCGGGCGCAAAAAGGAAATTCCTATACGTACGGCTTGTCGAGCCAGAATGCGAACGAGTTCATGGGCGTCTCCGTGAGCCCTCATTTTCGTTCATGTCAGGGGCAAGAGAATCCCCTTTAACGCGTATTTCCGAAGGGCAAAACAAGGCCAATTACGAGAATTCGGAAGATGCCGATGTTGAAAAGATCGGGCCCCGACTGTCTCGACGGTACCCCAGCGAAAGATGGGGAAATATGAGGAAAAGATAGGACAGGAGGCTCGTCCCGCTTGACGTTTCTCTCCTGCAACGACAATATCTTGTATGGGGACAAGGAGGGTCGTCCCCCCGGATTCAGGCGATGAGAGGAGCCGACCGTGGAGAAGGGGGGTGGTGCCGTTGATCCTGATCGGCCGCGAGGGGAGAATTATGTCGCTTATGGGGGGCAAGAACGGCTTGAAGAGAAGAAACGATTTGGGAGGGAGGATATCATGAAGCGTAAATTCATATTCTTAGGGATGCTTCTTGGGGCCATGGGAGCGGCCCTGCTGCTCGGTCAGCAGCTTCCAAGCCCGTTTGCCGAGCGTCTGCTCGCGAAGGACAGCGCCCTGGGGTCGCTCGGGGCCGGGAGGTTCCCGGACTTCATCGCCATGCCGGGCGTCATTCCCAGGGGAGTCGCGGTCGATAAGGCCGGCTACGTCTACGTCAGCGCCAGCGTGGGCTCCGGGGCCAACGAGCGCATCAAGGTTTGGAAGTACACGCCAGCCGGGGAGGAGATGTTTTCCGTCGATATCGGCCAGGGGACGATAGGAGGGCTCATGGTCAGCGCTGAGGGAGACCTCTATATCGCCTTGGCGGCCGGACGCGATAGAGGAGTCTGGCGGATGGACCGGAAAGGGAATATCGAACTCCTGCCAGGCAGCAACCAGATCTTCTTCGCCAACGGCCTCGCCTTCGACTATTGGGGCAACCTGTATGTCGCCGAATCCGTATCGGTGGCCTCGCCGGGTCCCCCGCCTAGCTTCGGGCCGGGCGGCATCTGGCGCATCCGGCGCGGGGGCCAGGTGGAGCTGTGTCTACGAGATGAACTCCTCAGGGGGACCGGTGCGCTGGGCCAACCGGTCCCAATCGGAGCCAACGGCATCGCCTATTTCTTCGGCAACCTCTTTGTCACGAACACCGAGAGGGGCACGGTGCTGCGGGTCCCGGTGTGCTGGGACGGCCGCCTAGGGCCCCCCCAGGTTTGGAAGCAGCTCGAGGATGTGCCGGAATCGCCGCTGGCCGGGGCTCCAATCCCCGTGTGCGGGGACGGGCTTATTCTCGACGTGTTCGGCAACATTTATATCGCCGTGCTGACCCGGTCCGCCGTCGTCCGCATAAACCCCTGGCATCGATCGCAGACGACGGTAGCGGCATTCCAAGTCTCGGATACTTTGCCTCGCTATGCCCCGTTTGACTTTCCGGCCAGCCTCTTCTTCGGCAAGGGGAAGGGCGAGCGGATGAACCTCTTTGTGACCAACATGGGCATGGGGGCATCGTTAGTACCGGGACTTCCGTGGCCGGGCCCCGGTTTGGTGAAGATCAAGGCAGGCGTGCCGGGCCACCCGTTTCATTGATCGGGCGCGGCCAGCCTGATCCGTCATCGGGCGAGTCGGTCCCAGAGGCGTAGCGGGGAGACCTTCCCCATGAAGAAGGGCCAAGCCCCCGGGAAGAAGTCTGCCCTTTGCGTTCGAATAGGGAATTTTGGATGATTTGACAAATCATCGCCCCGACGATTATCCTGAATGCAGGGAAGGGGCGATGCCAGAGGGCCCGATCTTTGATTCCTGGAAGGAGATCGCCGTATACCTGCGCCGGACGCCTCGAACCTGCCGGCGGTGGGAGCATGAGCTCGGCTTGCCCATTCACAGGCTCGACGGCTCTCCCAAGGCCAGCATCTTTGCCTATAAAGAGGAGCTCGATCGTTGGCTCGACGAGAAACTCCACGAGAAGCGGCGGATCACGATCTCGTTCGTCCCACGGAAGCTTGTCGTCCCGGGCGTCTCCGTCCTGGCCATCGTCGCGGCGACTATCGTCATTCTCTCTGTTACGCCGGGCCGGGAGACGGTCCTCCCTCCTCCCGGGAAGCCGTCACTGGCTATCCTCTATTTCGAGAACATGTCCGGAGATCCCTCTCTCGATATCTGGAGAACCGGCCTCACGGAATTGCTGATCACGAAGCTCGCCCAATCGAGGTTCATCCGGGTTCTGGACGCGAATTCCCTCTACGGCATCCTGAACGGATTGAAGCTGACGGAGGGCCATAAATATACCAACGACGACTTGATCAGGGTGGCGGAGGAGGCCGACGCGGACTTCACCTTGACCGGAAGCCTGATCAAGGCGGGGGACAAGATCATCATGACCTTGAGCCTCCAGAGGCCCCGGGCCCGCGAGGTCATCAGCCCGCTCGATGTCGAATGGGGGAGCGAGGCGGAGATCTGGAAGAAGGTCAACGAGGTCGCCGCGCGGATCAGGTCGGCCCTGATCCTGAACGCGGAACAGAGCGCGTCCGATATTGACAGGACCATCGGCGATATATCGACCCCGAACGCGGAGGCCTGGGGTCATTACGTCGAAGCCCGCCGCTTTCACTTTCGCGGCGAGGCCCGGAAAGCCATCCCTCTCCTCGAAAAGGCCCTGGCCCTCGATCCCGCGTTCATCATGGCCATGAGGGCCTTGACCGTGGCCCATCTCAATATCTCCAACTATGCCGAAGTCGAGCGGTGCAGGGTGAGGACCCTCGAGCTGATTCAAGCGCATCCGGAGCGGATATCGGAACGGGAACGATATCTCTTCGAGATCGGCTATTACTACGGCAGCGGGACGGAGCCCGTATGGGCCAAGTCGTTCGAAGCGGGGCGGAACCTGCTTGCTCTTTATCCCGACGACACTACGGGCAGCGCCAACCTGGGCATCATCTATCGGGAGATCGAGGACTGGGAGAGCGCCCTGAGATGCTTCGAGCAAGCGCTGCGGTGGCGGAACCGTTTTTGGGGGACCTTCAGAAACATGGCGGAGGCTTACCGGGCCATAGGCGAGCCGGCGCAGGCCCGGAAGGTCCTGGAACGATATCTTCGTGAGGTCGAGGACACGGCGGTCGGCCATTTGATGCTGGCGCATCACCATGTCACCCAGAATCGCCTGGATCTGGCCGGCCGGGAGCTCGAAAAGGCAAAAACGCTCGCCCCCGACTATTACCAGAACCGGGTGTCCCGGGGTGACCTGTTCTTGTTGCGGGGCGACGCCCCCCGGGCGGAGGCCGAATATCGGGCCCTGATCGAGGAGAAGGTGCCGGAGGCCCTCTACCCCGGGTACCAGGGCCTTGTCACCGGGCTGCTCCTGGAAGGCCGCTACGAGGAGATCATAGGGACCATGGGCCCGCTCGCCGAAGCATTTGGGCGCTCCGGTGACGCCCGAGGCGAAAGGCTTTGCCGAGGCGCCGTGGCCTATTCTTTGTTGCGATCGGGCCGGGCCGAGGCCGCCCTCGAGGAATGCGACAAGGCCTACGGGATCGACACGGGAAATCATGACCTCGATAGCAAGCGCGGGGCGCTCCATCTGAAAGGCCTGGCCTACGTGGCCTTGAAGCGGACCATCGAGGCCGAACAAACGGCCGAGGACCTCAAAGCGCTCATCAATAAAGGATTGAATAAGAAGGCGATCCGCCTGTACGACCATCTCCGGGGAGCGATCGAGCTCGAAAGGAACGATGCGTCCCAAGCGCTTGAGGACCTCGAGAGGGCCATGAGATCGCTTCCTTACGGGCCGTTCGAAAAGGACGCCGGATTCATCTATACCCTGGCGGAAGCCTACGCCCGGGCGGGCGATCTGAGGAGAGCCCGGGAACACTATGAGAGGATCGGGACGCTGACCACCGGCCGCCTGGGCTCCGCCGACCTCTATGCCCGGAGCTTCTACCAACTCGGCCTGATCGACGAGGAACTTGGCGATAGGGCCAGGGCCCGGGGGAGCTATCAGAAATTCCTCGACCTCTGGAAGAATGCCGACTCCGGGCTGCCCGAGGTCGAAGACGCTAGGGAGCGGCTGGCCGCTCTAAAGGGCAGTTAGACCTCCGTTCGGCGCCGCGACCGCACGCTTTTCGAATGGTTGGCCAGCTGCCTTCTAAGCAGCGGGTCGGGGGTTCGAGTCCCTCCCGGCGTGCTCTCCTATTCCCGATAAACTTCCATTTTGTCCACCCACCAACCTATTTTCGTCCTGACGAACGGTTGACACAAACGCGGGGCCGAAGGATAATCTGGCGGCCATGTGCGCAGATCGCAGGTCCTTCGTGAAAACGGCGTGCTTGGCAGGCCTCTGTGGCTGGGTCGGCGAAAACACGGCCGCGGCATCCGGGGAAGTCCGGGCACAGCCTGAAGCGCCCACGGCGGCCGCCTTGGCCCAAAAGTGGATCGCGACCTTGCTGCCCGTACTGGCCACGGGTGACCGGGAGCACGCCAAACGCGCTCTGAAGCGCTGCTCGAAAGCCCACTACGACGACCTGAATATGCAGGTGACGGTGGATCGATTCCGCGGCCATTTGGACGAATTCCTGGCCTTCCTCCGCCAGGAATGGGCATGGATAATCGACTATGACCGGGATCGGGGCATCATCGAGGTCAACGAGAACAAAAGAACGTGTGTCTGTCCATTGGTTCAAAAAGGACATGGCGCCGACCTGGGCTTACTCTGCTATTGCTCCGAGGGATTCGCCGAAACGATGTTTTCGGAAGTCTTCGGCTCCCCGGTGCGTGCCGAGGTCACAGAGTCGATTCTCCGCGGCCACAAGAGCTGCAAATACCGGATCGAGCTCAAGCCATCCCGGCCCTGAAACCCGACAGAGGCGCGATCTCCTCCGGCTTCCCCGGCCCAGGGACCCATTCATCTTCCATCAATGGAGAAAGCAGCTTAGGTTGCCTTTTAAGAAGAGGGTCGGGGTTCGAGTCCCTCCAGGCGCGCTCCCTCATTTCCCCTAGCCTGCAATTGAGGATCGTCTCCGCCCCCCCCCGGGCCGGCCGCGATCTAACGGAGGATCCCGGCGCTCCCGCCCTTGTAAGCGACTTCGTTCGCATCCAGGTTTTGGCTCGACCGTTCGCCTATGACATTCGACATGATGGCCAGAAGCACGATCACGATCAGGGTCTTGATCGCCGACCGCGCGAACGAGCCTCGGTATCGAATGGTCACGAAGCGGGTTCTGCGCCGCATCTGCTTGGAGGCGCGGCGTGGATTGAACGGCTTGTCGAGCCAGAATGCGAACGAGTTCATGGGCGTCTCCGTACCTCTTAGTTTCGCTCACTTCAGGATCGGAAGAATCCCCTTTAACGAGGATTTCCGAGGGGCGAGACAGCGGAGACTATCCTGTCCGGCGGTATCATCGCTGGATATGAGGCCCGGTTCGAGAGGGAATACGGCTATTTCCGGCCGGTCGTCCGGGAGGTCGTCGAGCGTTACCTCGATTGCGCCAACCCGCGCTCCGGCTTCGCCCGGATCCGCTGCCTGCCGCATCTGGACGACGCGCGGCTGGCCGAGATACAAAAAGGAAATTCCTATCAAATATGCCTTTCGCATATCATGATATTTCGGTCATCGACCCATCCCCTGTTGTCGGAGCAGATTATCATGCCGAACTCGATACGCTGTCAATGGGAGGAAATATTCCCGGGGAATAAGAAAGCGCGTCTGGAGGGACTCGAACCCCCGACCCGCTACCCTGATTTCGTTGAGGTCGTCGGGCGTGAGTTCGTAGGTCGCTGCTTTAGACCCGCGCATCCGCCGGCTCACGACTTGCCCAATATGGCCTTTATATCAGAGGTCGGCGATCCTATTGAGCCTGGGCCGGGGGACCAAATTAGCCAAACCGTCACAGTTTCTTGACAATTTCTTGACAACTTTGCCAGGTGCTCGATTTAGATTTCTCTTGAAGGCCAGACTTGGTGGGCATTGACAGCCCGGGGAGGGACCTTATACTCGGCTCACAAGCAGAGGGAGAGCGGGACATAGCCTCAGGGAATTGAATTCTGCTCATCGGTTTTAAAGGAGAAGATAGTGCGTCCATAAAGGGGGGCCGATGGATTTATTCGAAAAATGCCGCGAGTTCTATGCCAATCCTCAATTTGCCCAGAAAATCGGGTATCCGACCAATCCCCGCCTCGCCCAGGCTTTGGGTATCTATCCCTATTTCATCCCCATCGAATCGGCCGAGGGGACAGAGGTTGTCGTCGACGGCAAGAGACTCATCATGTTGGGGTCAAACGATTATCTGGGGCTCACCCATCACCCCCGGGTCAAGGCAGCCGCCGCGGAAGCCATCGAGCAATACGGGACGAGCTGTACGGGTTCCCGCTTCCTCAACGGGACGCTCGCCATTCATATCGAACTCGAGGAGCAGCTGGCCGAGTTCACGGGTAAGGAAAGGGCGTTGGTTTTCAGCACGGGGTTCCAGACAAATCTGGGGACGATCTCATCCCTGATAGGCAAGGACGACATCGTCATCACCGACAGGGACGCGCATGCCAGTATTATCGACGGGATCCGGCTCACCCCGGCCCAGAAAGATGGCAAGACGAGATATTTCCAGCATAACGATATGGAGGACCTGGAAAATATCCTTCGCTCCTATCCCCTCGAGCAGCGGAAGCTGGTTATCGTGGACGGCGTCTTCAGCATGGGAGGAGACATCGCCCCGCTGCCTCAGATCATCCCCCTGTGTCGGGACTACAATGCAAGGTTCATGGTCGATGACGCCCATGCGATCGGCGTCCTAGGCCGAGGGAGAGGGACTGCTTTCCATTTCGACTGCGTCGAGGGCATCGATCTCGTCATGGGAACGTTCAGCAAATCCCTCGCTTCCATCGGCGGTTTCATTGCCGGGACAAAAGAAGTTATCCACTGGATCCAGCATTTCGCCCGTCCCTTTATTTTCAGCGCCAGCCTTCCCGCCGCGAATGTCGCGCCCGTCCTGGCGGCCCTCGAGATCATCCGGGAGGAGCCGGAACGGGCGGAGAAGGTGAATCGGCTGGCCCGCAGGATGCGCGCGGAGTTGCAGGCCCTGGGCTACAACACGGGCAACAGCCAAACGCCGATTATCCCCATCGTCATCGGCGACCAATTCAAGACCCTGCAGGCCTGGGATCTCCTGGCCAAGGCGGGCGTTTACACCAACGCCGCCTTGCCCCCGGCTGTCCCTTCTCACCTTTCCATGCTCCGGACAAGCTTGATGGCCACACATACAGAGGATCAGTTGGACAAGGTGCTTTCGGTCTTCAGGCTCGCGAGAAAGAAACTCCGCCTCCAGGATCAGCAGCCGCCGAAGGATGAAACCCATGGATGAGACCCGTCCGAAAACGGCCGGCCATCGCCTAACGCACCTGGCGATGATCTTGGGCACCGGCTTCTTCCACATCGTCTGCTACGCATCCGTTAACAAGGTCACCCGTTGGGCTTCCTTGCCGATCCATGACTACAGCCTTTTTATCGACACGTGGATTCCTTATATGGGCTGGACCTGGATGTTCTACTATCTAGGAAACTTCTATATTCTTATCGGCGGGGGATGGATTGTCTGGAGACTGCCAGACCGGAAATTCCACAGGGCCGTTTATACCTATCTTGTCATGATCCTTACGGGTGCCGTCCTGGAGGTCGTGTTCGCAGCGGCCTCCCCCTGGCCGCCTGAGATGATCTCCCTCCAGCGCCACATGCACGGATTACTGGCCCTCGATCTTTATGCGTGCCTGCCGTCCATGCATGTCGCCCTGACGGTCTTTCCGACATGCCTTTCGTTCTCTGTTTTTCGCTCGCGGCTCCCTCGGGCGTTTCTGGTCATCCTAGCCGCGCTGGTTACGATCTCTACCCTGACATTCAAGGAGCACGTCTTCCTGGATGCTGTCGCAGGAATCCTCTTGGCTTTTATTTTTTATGCCGTCTGGCGCTTCGGAGGCCGGAGGGAAAACACCGCGGCGAGGCGGGCTCATGGTTCTTGACCGGAACAAGCTCTACAGGTTTCCATGGTCGAAATCGGACAACCCCGGCGGCTGGGTCGAGGTGACGGACGAATGCGACCTCGCTTGCCCGGGATGTTACCGACACCGTCTCGAAGGGCACCGGCCGTTGGACGAGGTGAAAGAGGATATCCTGGCCTGCCGGAGGCTGACCAACTGCGACCGCATCGGCATCGCCGGTGGGGAACCTCTGATCTATCCGAATCTCCTCGAAGTCGTGGAATTCATCTCTAGGAACGGAATGAAACCCCTTTTATTGACCAACGGGGAAAAACTCACTCGGGGATTCGCTAAGAACCTGAAAGACGCCGGCCTGGTTAAATTTCATTTCCATGTCGACAGCGGCATGCAGCGGCCGGGATGGACCGGAAAGACAGAAACGGAGATGAACGAGCTCCGGCAAAATTACGCCGACCTGATCCGGGAGGTGGGGGGAATGCAATGCGGATACAACATCACGATTTTCCCCTCCACGGTCCAGTTCCTGCCTGATATTGTCGGCTGGGCTCGACGCAACATGGACAGGGTTCACCACTTGTCCTTGATCGCCTTCCGCGCCATTCCTCTAATCCCGGAATGGGATTTTCGCGTTTTTGATAAGCCCGTGAATCCTCGCATTTTTCAGCACGCCACTGATGAGCCCGAATTGCTGAGCCTGACCTCGGAAATCATGTACGACGCGCTGGCCCGCTGCTTCCCCGAATTCAGGCCGTGCGCCTATCTGCCCGGCACGGCTGCGCCGGAAAGCTATAAATTCCTGGTGACGGTTCAAGTCGGCTCCCAGGATCCTCCCTATGGATTCCTCGGTCCCAAAGCCATCGAAATCGTCCAGGTTTTCCATCATCTCTTCCAAGGCCGGTATTTCGATTTCCTGAAGAGCCCTGTCGCCGGCAGGAAGCTATTCCTGTTGTCCCCCTTCGATCGCTCCTTACGCGGGGCTTTCAAGGAGTTTCTTCTGGAGGCACTCAAGAGCCCGTCGAAGCTCTTCCATAAGGTTTACGCTCAGAGCATTTCGCTCCAGCAACCTAACGAGTTTTTCAATGAACAGGCCAACCTCTGCGACGGCTGCATGAACATGATGATATTCAAAGGGGAGCTCATTCCCTCCTGCCGGTTGGACGAATACCGGATTCTGGGCGGCCCGTTGATTCCGGTCAGGCGCAATGAAGGAGGGTCTCCGTGATGCGAACAATATTCCAGAAGGTGGACGATGAATCTCGATAGAAGAAGTCTCTATCGGTTTCCCTGGTCACAGACGGACAACCCCGGGTCTTGGGTTGAAGTGACGGACGATTGCGATCTAACGTGCGAAGGGTGTTACCGCCACAGGTTGCAGGGCCATCGTCCTATGGAGGCCGTCAAAGACGATATCATCGCCAACCACAGGCTAACCCGCTGCGACAGCATGGCGATCGCGGGCGGGGAACCTTTGATTTATCCCCAGATCATCGAGGTCGTGGATTTCATCGCCAAGCGCGGCATCAAGCCGGTTATCCTGACGAACGGCGAAAAATTGACGCCGGAACTGGCCGCAGCCCTCAAGAAAGCCGGGCTGGCCAAGTTCCACTTCCACGTCGACAGCGGCCAGGAACGGCCGGCATGGAAAGGCGCGAACGAAAAAGATATCAATCGCCTCCGGCAGCACTTTGCCGACCTTATCTGGGAACTGGGCGGTGTCCAATGCGGATTCAACGTCACAGTCTACAGGCGGACGCTCCAATATCTTCCCGTTATCGTCGAGTGGTGCAGGGCTAACATCCACAAAGTCCATCACATTTCGCTCATCGCCTTCCGCCTCATCCCGTTTGAAGCCGGGACGGAATATTGGGTCAACGGGCGGAAGCTGGACATCTCGT
This sequence comes from Candidatus Aminicenantota bacterium, assembly GCA_036769375.1. Taxonomy (GTDB): domain Bacteria; phylum Acidobacteriota; class Aminicenantia; order Aminicenantales; family UBA8522; genus UBA8522. The sequence continues at coordinate 11,657 of DAIPLF010000005.1, forward strand.
CCTACCAGACCCGCCGCCCGGATCCTGGGGAGATCAACATCACGACGGAAGAGATGTTCGGCCTCATCCAGACCCATTTTCCGGATTTCCGCGCCTGTGCCTACCTCAGCGGGACCTCCGCTCCTCAAACATACAAGTACTTGATCACGGCCCATGTCGGATCGCGCCGAAAGATATACGGGGTTCTGGGCGCGAAAACCATGGAGGCGGTCCAGGTCTTCTATCACCTGGCCAAGAAACGCTACTGCGCTTTCTTGAAAAATCCCGTGGCCGGGAAAAAACTGTTCGTCCTTTCCGTTCTTGACCGGGAGGTCCGGCGCGCCTTCGGGACTTTCGTCCGGTCTTCCGTGAAGAACCCGGCGCGGCTCCTGGACAGGATCTATGTCCAGAGTATCCATCTCCAGCAGCCGAACGAAATCCTGGACGGCCGGGTCAACCTGTGCGACGGCTGCGCTAACATGATGCATTACCAGGGCCGCATGATCCATTCCTGCCAGCTCGACGAATACCGAATGTTCGGCGGCGAGATCGTCCCGGCCCGGCACGGAGGAGAAGCATGAGCGTCCCGGTTGCAGCCCCCTACCGGTTCCCCTGGTCCAAGACCGATAACCCAGGAGCGTGGGTCGAAGTCACAGACGAATGCGACCTCGACTGCCCCGGCTGCTACCGCCACAGGCTCGAAGGCCACAGACCGCTCGACGAACTCAAGCGGGACATTCTGGCCCTCCGAAAGGCCCTCAACTGCGAGCGGATCGCCATCGCCGGGGGCGAGCCGCTCCTCTATCCTCAGCTCGTCGAGGTCGTCGACTTCATCGCCCGCCAGGGGATGAAGCCGATGATCCTGACCAACGGCGAACGGCTGACGCCGGATCTGTTATCGGAGCTCAAAAAAGCGGGGCTGAAGCTGTTCTATTTTCATGTCGACAGCGGCCAGCAGCGCCCCGGATGGGAGGGAAAAACCGAGGCCGAGATGAACGGCCTGCGCCAAAAATTCGCGGACCTCCTTTGGGAGGCCGGCGGTCTTCAATGCGGTTACAACATCACTGTCTCTCCGTCAACGCTGTCGTCCATTCCCGACATCCTCTCGTGGGCGCGGGCAAACATCCATAAAGTCCAGCATGTCTCGCTGATCTCGTTCCGTTCCATCCTTCTCCAGGACGGGTGGACGTACGAGGTCAACGGATGCCCCATCGACACGACGAGGTTCCATTGTGCGACGGCCAACCCGGACGATCTGGATGTTTCCGTAGAGAAAATGGCCGAGGTCGTCGGGGAAGCGTTCCCGGACATACGCCCCTGCGCCTTTCTGAACGGGACGACATCCCCCGGAACGTATAAGTTTCTCATCTACCTCGTCCTGGGGACGAAAAAAAAGATCTACGGGTGCCTGGGGCCGAAGACGGTTGAACTGGTGCAGGTGTTTTATCATTTCGCGAAGGGCCACTATCTCTCGTTTCAGGATAAGGCGACGCCCGGGAAGAAGGTCTTCCTCCTCGGCCTTGTTGACCGCGAAGCCCGGAAATCCTGGTCCCGCTTCCGGCGGTCCCTCTTCCGCGAGCCGAGGGGCACCTTCGAAAAAATATACGTCCAGTGCATCAATCTTCAACAGCCCAATGAAACCCTGAACGGAAAAACCAATCTGTGCGACGGGTGCTTGAATATGATGTTTTATCACGGGCAACTCATCCACTCCTGCCAGCTCGACGAGTACCGTCTCTTTGGCGGGCCCATCCAGCCGGGCCGCCCAAATAAGAAAGATGAATCCGGACCGCAGGAAGGACTCTAAGGTGAAGGGGGAGATGGCCATGCCGGTGGACATCCGGAAAGTCACAACCAAGAAAGCCCTGAGGACGTTTATTCATTTGCCGGAACGCCTCCACGCGGGCCACCCGAACTGGGTCCCCCCGATTTACATGGATGACAGGACTTATTTCAACCGACGGAAGAACCCGGCTTTTGGATATTCGGACACGGAGCTCCTCCTGGCCTATCGGGACGATCAACCTCTGGGCCGAATCATGGGCATCATCAACCGCCGCTATAACGCATATCGGAACGAACGGAACGCCCGCTTCGGATACCTGGAGTGCCCGGATGACCAGGAGATCGCTCACGCCCTGCTTTCAACTGTCGAAAATTGGGCCCGCAAACGGGGCATGGAGATGCTCGTCGGCCCGATGGGTTTTTCGGACCAGGACCCGGAAGGTTTCCTGGTCTCGGGCTTTGAACATCCGCCGACACTGGCCACATATTGTAATTTCGAGTTCGTGCCCCGACTTCTCGAAAACGAAGGCTATGACCGGGAGGTCGATTATGTTGTGTATAAAATCGAGCTCTCGCGGGGAATCCCCGATGTTTACAGAAAGGTCGACCAACGGCTGGCCGGGAAAAAAGAGGTCGAGGTCGTCGAGTTCGGTCGACGGCGCGATCTCAAGCCTTTCATTCTGCCCATTTTCAGGCTCATGAACGAATGCTTCAAGGATATCTACGGCTACCTGCCCCTCGACGAGAAGGAGATAAACGACCTGGCCAGACGCTACCTGCCGTTCGTCGACCCGAGGTTTGTCAAGATCATCCGGAGCCGGGGTGAAGTCGTCGCATTCATCATCGGCATCCCCAACCTGGCCGAAGGCATCCGGAGAGCGAAAGGCCGTCTGTTCCCGCTCGGGATATTCAAGATTCTCAGAGCCGCCAAAAAGGCCCGCCAGCTGGACCTCCTTCTGGGAGGAATCAAGGAAGGATACCGCGGCCGCGGCCTCGATGTCGCCATGGGATTCCGGATGTTCGAAGAAGCCCGAAAAGCCGGCTTCGCATATATGGACAGCCATCACGAGCTCGAGACGAACCTCAAGGTCCGCGGCGAAATGGAGCGGGTCGGGGGTGAAATCTATAAACGCTTCAGGATCTTCCGTAAGCCGCTAGATCCGTCATCCGGACATCCGTCAATGGAGGGGGTATGAAAAAAGTTCTGGTTTTGGGTTGTGGGCAGATGGGCGAAGAGGCGATTTCGGACCTCTACAGGTCCGGCAAATTCGGCGAGCTTGCGGTCGGCACCCGCAGCCTGGATAAGGCCCGGGGGCTCCTCTCGAGGCTTCAAGGCAAGCCGACCAAGGTTGGCGCTTTTGCCCTCGATCTGAGGCAGGCGCCCGATCTCTCCGAAATCATGAGGGGCTTTGACGTTGTCGTCAACTGTGTCGGACCGAATTACAAGTACGAGGTTCTCGTGGCCAAGGCCTCCATCGGCGCCGGCGTCTCCCTCGTGGACATCAATGACGATTATACGACCACGTTCGAGATGTTCGACCTCGACGAGGCGGCCCGAAAGGCCGGCGTCGCGATCATCCTAGGGCTGGGGGCTAGTCCCGGTGTTAACAATGTCCTTGTCCGGGCCGCCGCCAATCAACTCGACGAAGTCGAGGAGATCCATACGGCCTGGGTGATGAGCGGGTCGGACCCCGGCGGCCTGGCCCTGAGCTACCACCTCCTCTATTCCCTTTCCGGCCGGGCCCTGACCTATCAGGACGGGAAGCTCATCGAAGTCCAATCCTTTGTCGACGGCAAGGAACGGCTGGAATTCCCGGAGCCCGTGGGGGCGATCGACGTCTTCCATATTGGACATCCGGAATCGATCACCCTGTCCCGAATCTTCAAAAACGCCAGGGTCGTCGATGATAAGGCGACGTTTCATCCGGCGGTTGTTAACGATTGGATCGTTAGCCTGGGTACGATGGCGCGGGAGGCTGGCGGGTCAATCCGGGTTAATGGCCAGGATATCGACCCTTGGGATTTCGCCGCCGCGCTTTTTCATCAACGGTGCGAAGGCCTGAAAAATGTCCCCCAACAAGGCGCCCTGCGTGTGGAAGTGAAGGGAAGGAAAAGAAACAAGGCCAAGAAAGTCTTTTTCTCTTCGGCGGGCCGGATTGCCCAGGGGACCGGAATCCCGGCTTCGGTCGGGGCGCAAATGTTGGTCGAGGGGAAGGTTGAGGGGGTCGGCGTTTTGCCTCCCGAGGCCTGTATCGAACCCAACGAGTTCCTTTATGAGCTCCTCAGCCGGAATATCGGCAAGCTCAACGGTTGGGTTGAGGATATTTGAGCGAGGCCGCCCCTGCGCCTCATGGCGCGGGCAACCGGAGCCTCGCCTCGTGGAGTTAGCGGGGGTCAGGCAGTGGGCGCGGTTGCCGTGAAGATTCCTAGTTGCCTTCGCTCCGGGTTTCGTTCGACAACGGAAGCGGGGTCGATCTGCCCCGGACGCACTTCCGCTTGGTTTTCTGGCGGGGCGACCTTCCGCTTTCCAGGTCGGACGAAAACCGGACGATCAAGGCCGCCGAAAAGCGCGACTTCGTGTTCCTGACGATGCCGTTGGATTCGGCCCGGGCCGCGCGCCCCGCCCCCGGGACCCGATTACGCTACGCGCTGGATGTCTTTCCCTCATCTAAGGATTCTTTGCCCACGATCCGGGGAGAGATGGTCCTCGAACAACCCTAACCCGCCGCCGCCGCGGGTGCGGCCGAGTTCGCCTTGAGCTGATTCAGCGCTTCGGGGCGTAGGACAGATCCGGACGGTAGCGTCCGGTCTTCGTTTCCTGCCTCCGGATGAGCGCCCGGGTCCGTTTGGACAGGGCGGCCCCCTCGGCTCCCAATGCCTTCCAGAAAGCCTCCTCGGCTAGGGCGTAATCCGCGGCGGATTTCCCGTATTCGAACCAGACGTAGACCGGTTCGTCCGTGCCGATGCCGCCCCGGTAGGTCATGAAAGGGTCGCGGGCTTTTCTGGCCGCGCTCAGGGCGATCCATTCTCCGTTGAGCGCCTCGAACTCGGCCTCTTTGCCCGGAATGACCGAGACGAAATCCCAGCTGTAATAGGCGAACTCGCCGGGCTTCAGGCGCTCGGGGACCGGGAGGAAGGAGATATCGGGACGGAACGTCCAGAACTTAAGGACGCGGCTGATCTCCGCGGCCGTCAGGCGGGTATGCAGGGTCTGGTACATCATGTTCGTCAAGCCGTTCCAGCTCTATTTCAAACCGGCCGTGCGCGAGAAGTG
>DAIPLF010000189.1:0-1489 GCA_036769375.1 Candidatus Aminicenantota bacterium
GGATCGAGGGATTCGGCCCTGCCTACGAGCTTCCCAACGCTTCCGCCTATTGCGAAACCTGCGCCTCGATCGGCTCCGTCCTCTGGAATTGGCGCCTCTTCCTCCTCAAGGGCGACTCCCGCTATATAGACATCCTGGAGCGCACCCTCTATAACGGCTTCCTTTCCGGGGTAGGGATGAGCGGGGACCGCTTCTTCTATCCCAACCCGCTTGAATCCTCCGGCCAGTACCACCGCAGTCCCTGGTTCAACTGCGCCTGCTGTCCCAGCAATATCGTCCGTTTCGTCCCCGAGATCCCCGGGTTTGTCTATGCGACGCAGAATGACGCTCTGTATGTGAACCTGTTTGTCGGCAGCGAGACAGAGCTGACGCTCGGCGCCCGGAGGGTCCGCCTGGAACAGCAGACTCGCTACCCCTGGGACGGGACCGTCAGGATCGTCGTTCACCCCGAAACAAGCGCTGAGTTTAGTCTGAATGTCCGTATCCCCGGCTGGGCGGTGGAGCGTCCCGTGCCCGGTGATCTCTATCAATACATGGAGCATTTCGACGCGACAGCGACCATCTCTGTCAACGGCGAGACGGTGAACCCGGAAGTGGTCCAGGGTTATGCCAGGCTCCGGCGGGAATGGAGCGACGGCGATACTGTTGAGGTCAATTTCCCCATGCCCGTCCGGCGGGTTGTGGCCAATGCCGCAGTCAAAGATGATGCCGGCAAGGTGGCCCTGGAGCGAGGGCCGATCGTCTACTGCGCCGAATGGCCGGACAACGGCGGCCGGGTCACCCACCTCGTGGTGCCTGACGATTCTCCTCTCGCTGCCGAGCGGCGAGACGACCTGCTCGGCGGAGTTTCCGTCATCATGGGAGAGGCGGAGGCGCTTTCTGCCGGACGTCGGGCCGGCCAGGTCGAGCGCAAGAAGATAGGGTTCGTCGCCATCCCCTATTTTGCCTGGGCGCACCGGGGGGAAGGGGAGATGGCTGTCTGGCTCGCCCGCCAGGAGTCACTGGCCAGGCCGATTCCCCTTCCGAGCATCGCTTCAACAGGCAAGGCTAGCGCATCCGGTGACAAGCCGGCCGGCGCAGTCAACGACCAGTGGGACCCCACGGGCTCCAACGACCGCACCCACCCCTATCTGCACTGGTGGCCCAACAAGGGCACGCAGGAATGGGTTCAGTATGAATTTCAGCGGCCGGCGACGGTTTCCGCAGTCGAAGTCTACTGGTTGGATGATACCGGGCAGGGGGAAACTCGGGTGCCTGCCTCCTGGCAGCTCCTCTACCGTCAGGGCGAAACATGGGTGCCGGTGAGAGCCCTTGATGCCTACGGGGTTGAAAAGGATATGTTCAACCGGGTGAGATTCCGGCCCGTCCAGACCAGGGCCCTGCGTCTTGAAGTCCAGTGCCAGAAAGACTGGTCAGCCGGGATCCACGAGTGGAAAGTGGAGTGAGATCCTGGATGGGTCCCGCTGCGGGCGGGCAGGGGCTGGCCCCG
>DAIPLF010000189.1:1589-4798 GCA_036769375.1 Candidatus Aminicenantota bacterium
AAAAGGGCGCTCAGTCTGGGACTTGATTTCGGGACGAACTCGGTCCGGGCGCTCCTGGCGGATACGGCGAACGGGAACGAGCTGGCCACAGCGGTCCACCCTTACGAGACCGGGAAGGAAGGGATCATCCTCGACCCTGCCGACCCCGGCCTCGCCCGACAAAACCCGGCTGACTATATCCGCGGGATCGAGGGTGCGGTCCGATCCCTCCTGGCCGAAGCCAGGAAAGTCGACAGGTCGTTCGACCCGTCTCAAGTCATCGGCATCGGAGTCGACACGACTGGGTCAACTCCTATCCCCGTGGACAGCACCGGAACTCCGTTGAGCTTTCAGAAGAAGTTCAAGAGAAACCCGAACGCCCAGGCTTGGCTTTGGAAAGACCACACCGGCCATGCTGAGGCCCGTCTGATCACCGATCTCGCGGCCAAGAAGCATCCCGAGTACCTGGCCAAGTGCGGCGGGACCTATTCGTCGGAGTGGTTCTTCAGCAAGATCCTGCATTGCCAGCGGGTCGACCCGGCGGTTTTCGAGGCCGCCTCGAGCTGGGTGGAATGCTGTGATTTCCTCCCCGGCGTACTGACCGGCATCACCGACCCTCTGGTCATGAAGCGCAGCCGCTGCGCCGCCGGACACAAAGCCATGTTTAACGACGCCTGGGGAGGCCTTCCGGCTGAGGAGTTCCTGGCCAAGCTCCATCCCCAGATGGGAAAGTTGCGCCGGCGGCTCTACGGGAAATCCCACACCTCCGATGAACCTGCCGGAAAGCTGACTCCCCAGTGGGCCGCCCGACTGAAGCTGCCTGCAGGCATCCCTGTCGCCGTCGGCGCTTTCGACGCCCATCTCGGGGCTGTCGGCTCGGGCGTCAGGCCTGGACGGTTGATCAAGATCATCGGGACGAGCACCTGCGATATCGCCGTCTGGCCGAACAGCCGGCCGCTTTCCGATATTCCCGGCCTCTGCGGGATCGTCGACGGCTCGGTGCTCCCCGGATTCTTTGGGCTGGAAGCAGGACAGTCGGCCGTGGGCGACATCTTCAATTGGTTTGTCGGCACTATCCAGCCCGGCGGCGCGGCCAAAGGATCTCACAAGGCGCTGACGTCAGCGGCGGCGAAGCTTCGGCCGGGCGAGTCCGGTCTCCTCGGCCTCGATTGGAACAACGGCAACCGCACCATACTCGTGGACCAGCGTCTGACCGGTCTTCTGTTGGGCCAGACCCTCCATACGACCCCGGGGGAGATCTACCGGGCATTGATCGAGGCTACGGCCTTCGGCGCCCTGACCATCATCAACCGGTTCGAGGAGTACGGGGTCAAGATCTCCGAGATCATCAACTGCGGCGGCATTGCCGAGAAGAATGCCCTGCTCATGCAGATCTATGCGGATGTGACCGGCCGGGAGATGCAGATCGCCCGCTCCGGCCAGACCTGCGCCTTGGGCTCGGCCATTGCCGGTGCCGTCGTCGCCGGGAAGGCCAGAGGAGGATACGATGATTTCAGGACGGCCCAGGCGGCCATGTGCGGGATTAAAGACCGGACCTTCGTGCCCAACCGAGAAAACCATGGCGTCTATAAAGAATTGCACAAGCTCTATTCCCAGATCCACGACGCTTTCGGGACCCGGGCCGGCGTAGGGATGCTTCACAACATCATGAAAGACCTTCTGGCCATCCGGGATCGCCAGAGAAAGGGCGGCTGATGCTCAGAGAACTCAAAGAACAAGTTTGGCGCGCGAACCTGGACCTTGTCCGGTTCGGCCTTGTTTCCCTGACCTTCGGCAACGCCAGCGGCTTGGACAGGGAAAAGGGGATCGTGGCGATCAAGCCCAGCGGCGTCTCTTACGAGGAGATGAAGCCGTCGGACATTGTCCTGGTGGACCTCAGCGGTCGCCGGGTCGAAGGCCGGCTCAACCCTTCCTCGGATGCCCCGACGCACCTCGAGCTCTATCGCGCGTTCCCGACCGTCAGCGGCGTCGCCCACGCCCACAGTGAATTCGCCACCATGTATGCCCAGGCCCGGCGAGAGATCCCATTACTGGGGACTACACACGCCGATATCTTCAGCGGTCCGGTGCCGGTGACCCGCTTCCTCAGGCGTGAGGAGGTTAAGAAGGACTATGAGCTCAACACGGGCAAGGTGATCAGAGAACGCTTCGCCGGGATCAAGCCTCTGGAGAGGCCTGGTGTCTTGGTAGCCGGGCACGGCCCTTTTGCCTGGGGAAGAACGCCCAGGGAAGCGGTGGAGAACTGCCTCTCTCTGGAGAGGATCGCCAAAATGGCCTTGGGGACATTGCTCTTGAACCCCGCGGGGCCGCTTCTCCCGCGCTATCTGCTGGATAAGCACTTCCAAAGGAAGCACGGCCCCGGAGCTTACTACGGTCAGAAAAAGGGAGGGAAATAGTGAAAAACATCCCGCAGCTAAGGTTGGGCATCATCGCTGTCAGCCGCGACTGTTTTCCCGTGGAGCTGTCGCGGAAGAGGCGGGTTCAGGTGGTCAGGGAGTGCCGGGCAAAGAAGATCCCGGTCATCGAGCTTAAGACCGTGGTCGAGAATGAGGCCCACGTGCTGGCCGCCGAGCAGGAACTGCGCGATAAGAGGATCAACGCGCTGGTCATCTTTTTGGGGAATTTCGGGCCTGAGGGTCCGGCGACTCTCCTGGCCCAGAAATTCGAGGGGCCGGTGATGTTCGCCGCGGCGGCCGAGGAAACGGGTGAGGACCTGGTCAACGGACGGGGGGACGCTCTCTGCGGGATGCTCAATGCAAGCTACAATATCGGCCTGAGGCGCCTTCGCCCTTATATTCCTGATTACCCGGTCGGGAATGCCGCCGAAGTGGCGGACATGATCGCAGGTTTTCTTCCGGTCGCCCGGGTCATCCTGGGTCTGCGGAAGCTCAAGATCTTCTCCTTCGGGCCCCGACCGCAAGACTTCCTCGCCTGCAACGCTCCGATCAAGCCCCTGTACGACATCGGCGTCGAGGTCATGGAGAACAGCGAGCTCGACCTCTATGATATCTTTCTCGGCGCCAAGGGCAGTCCGAGGGTCAAGGCCGTCGCCCGGGACATGGCTAAGGAGCTTGGTCAGGGGTTGACCTACCCCGACCTCCTCGAGAAGCTGGCCCAGTATGAGGTCGCCCTGATGAAATTCATGGAGGCCCATCTGGGCGCATCGGAGTTCGGCGTTTTCGCCAACAAGTGCTGGCCGGCCTTTGAGA
>DAIPLF010000190.1:0-4791 GCA_036769375.1 Candidatus Aminicenantota bacterium
TGGATCTCCCCCTTCTGGTTGATCGACCCCGTGACGGCAATGTCCTGGCGAAGCGGCAGCCGGGAAAGGCTCGAGAGGATGGCATAAACCTCGGTCGAGGAGGCGCTGTCGCCGTCGACGCCGGCATAGGACTGTTCGAAGGCGATACTAGCGGAGAGAGAGAAAGGCTTCCGCTGGGCGTATTTACCCCTCATGTAGCCGCCGAGTATGAGGACGCCTTTGTTATGGGTGGGACCGCTCATGTCCGCTTCCCGTTCGATGTTGATGACGCCGGCCCGGCCGACGGCTGTCTTGGCCGTGATGCGGGTCGGCTTGCCGAAGGAAAACTGACCCATATCGTAGACCGACAGCCCATTCACCTGCCCGACCACCTGGCCTTCCGTATCGATCAGGATCGTGCCTTCCTCGATCATTTCCTGGACCTTGTCTTCCAGCAGGCTGACCCGTTCGAAGCGTTCCAGGACGGCCTTCTCCACGTTCTCCCGGCCGATAACTTTCTTGCCGTCGATTTTGGCCCAATAGCTGGATTCGCGGATCACATCGGCCAGGGCGTGGAATCGGGTGGAGACCTTTTTCTGCCGCCCGGCGATCCGGGTCCCGTATTCGATCAGAGCCGCTATCCCGCCCTTGTCCATAGGCAAAAGGCTGTCCTCGTCGCAGATCTTCTTGATGAAGCACGCGTAGTCGCGGATCGTGCGGTCGTCCTTGTTCATCTCGGAGTCGAACTCGGCCTTGATCTTGAAGATCTTCTTGAAGTCCTCGTCCTGGAAGTAGAGGAGGTTGTACACATAGGCGTCCCCGATCATGACCACCTTGACGTTCGACTTGATGGGCTGGGGCTTAAGCCGGGTGGTTGAGATGAGGTACATGGAAAGATAGTTCTGGATCTCGAAAATCTGGTTGCGAAGGGTTCTTTTAAGGGTGGCCCAGACGCCCGGCTCTATGAGGGCGTCAAGGGCGTTGATGACGAGATAGCCTCCGTTTGCCTTTAGGAATGAACCCGGCTTGATCTTGGTGAAATCGGTCTGCCAAACTCCGAGCCTGGTGATGCTGGACTCGATCGTCCCGAACAGGTTTATATAGCTAGGGTTCGTCTCCATGACAACCGGCGCGCCCTTGACCTCTGAGTTGTCGACCAGCAGGTTCACCCGGTATTCGAGCAAGGCATCCTCGAGCTCGTTCTTCTTGTCCTCTTTTTCATCCTTCTTCTGTGCCTTGAAGAGATCGATATTCCCGATCAGGTTCTCTTCGACGTTGCTGAGATAATCGGCGATCGGGCTCTGAGGGAACTTCTCCCGGATCCCGTTGATCCCGCCCTTGATGATGGGAGTGATGGCATCGGCGTCCCAGGCCTTGAGGAGCGTCCGGGTCTCTTCATCAATTTCCCGGAGTTTCTCGAAAACCCCCTCCATCTCCGAGGTCAACTCCTCGTATTTTTTCCTCTTGTCGTCCAAATCCTTTTGGGCGAACTTCTTCTCCTTGACCATCCCTTCGAGCTCGCGGAAGGAAACCGGCCGTTCTTCGATCACGGGGACGAGGTCCGGTCTGACGAACAGCCCCATCTGGACCTGGATCACCGAGAACCCCTGGCCTGAGGCCTTTTCCTCGAACCGTTTCAGGATCTCCTTCTGTTTGGCCTGCTGGCCCTCGATGAGGCTCTCTCTCTTGTCCGAATAGTACTTGCTCTTGAGCAATTCGGGAATGTTGCTGCGGAGCATTTCGATGAGGTTGTCCATCGCTTCCTTGAGGACGCGGCCCTGGCCGCTGGCCAGCATGATCAGGCTCGGCTCATCGGGATTTTTGAAGTTGTTGACGTAGAGGATGTCGTCCGGAGTTTTATCCTCCTTTTCCAGTTTTTCCAGGAGCTGCTTGATCGTCGTCGTCCTGCCTGTGCCGACCATGCCGGAGATGAAGATATTGTAGCCGAGGCTCTTGATATCCAGGCCCGTTTGGATGGCCTTGAGGGCTCGCTCCTGACCTATGATCTCCCCGCAGGATTCGCACTCATCTGTCGTCGTGAAGGGAATGGCTTCGGGCTCCAGTTTCCAGCGCAATTTCTCGGGGGGAAGCTCTTCAAAACCCGTCTTGGTTTTCATTCGCAAAACTCCTCGGAAAGGAAATCACTGCCCCTTTCTTTTTCATATCATAAAAAGAGGGGGGAGACAAGGAGCTTTCTGCCGGCGCCCCCCGTGGCCCTGAAAAAGCTGGTGAAAAAAAACCCTTGTTCTGCTAGAATAGGAAAAAATCCTGGAGAGGGAAGGTCATGACATTTAAGAACCTGCTGACAAAAAAGAGCGAGGGCATCGGCTGGATCACCATCAACCGGCCGGACAAGCTCAACGCCATGAACGTCGAGACCGTCGAGGAGCTCAAGACCGCTTTCCGGGACTTCGAGCACGACGCCGAGGTCAAAGCGGTTATCCTAACGGGTGCCGGAGAAAAGGCCTTTGTGGCGGGTGCGGATATCAGCGAATTCGCCGGGCTCAACGCCGAACTGGGCAGCCATTTTTCCCGCCAGGGCCAGGCCTTGACCCGGTCGATCGAGAACTACCCCAAGCCGGTCCTTGCGGCGATCAATGGTTTTGCCCTCGGTGGCGGGACCGAGATCGCCCTGGCCTGCCACATCCGTCTCGCGTCGGAGAACGCCAAGTTGGGGCAGCCGGAAGTCAAACTGGGGATCATCCCCGGCTACGGAGGAACTCAGCGGCTGGCCCGGCTGGTCGGCAAGGGCAAGGCGATGGAGATGATCCTTTCCGGCCGGATCGTCGAGGCCAGGGAAGCCGCGGAGGCGGGGCTGGTGAACAAGGTCGTTCCGCTTGCGGAACTTCTCTCAGCCGCTGAGGCCTTGGCTAAGGAGATCATCAGGAATGCGCCTCTGGCCTTAGCGCACTCCATCGAGGCGATCAACCAGGGCTTGGACAGGTCTCTGGACGACGGGCTGGAGCTCGAAGCGCAGATTTTCGGCCGCACCTGCGCGACCGAGGACTTCCGGGAGGGGGCGAAAGCTTTCCTGGAGAAACGGAAGCCGGACTTCCGCGGCCGTTAAGAGAGGTGACATATGGAAACTCACGAGGGCAAACTTCAAGCCAAAGGCCTCAAGGTCGGCATCGTGGTCAGCCGCTTCAACAATTTTCTCTCCGAACGACTGCTCGAAGGAGCGCTGGACGCTTTGTCGAGGCTGGGAGCGGCCGAGACCGACATCTCTGTTTATAAGGTCCCGGGATCGTTCGAGATCCCCTTCCTGGTCAAGAAACTGGCCCGGTCGAAGAAAGTGGACGGGATCATCTGCCTCGGAGCTCTCATCCGGGGCGACACCCCCCATTTCGATTTTCTGAGCGCCGAAGTGACCAAGGGAATCGCCCAGATCACCATGGACGAGGGGATCCCCTGCGCCTTCGGCATCCTGACCGTCGACACGATCGAACAGGGCATCGAACGGGCCGGCACCAAGTCCGGGAACAAGGGCTGGGACGCTGCCTTTTCCGTCGTCGAGATGCTGAATCTGGTCAAAGCCGCCAAGCTGGGATAAGGTTCGCGCTCCATGGGCCAGAGACGGAAAGCCCGGGAAAGCGCCCTGCAAATCCTTTATCAGCTGGAGTTCGATCCCGCCGAGGTGGGCGCTGCGGTCGATTCTTTCTGGAAAAAGAAAAAAGGAACGGCCGAGACCAGGGAATACAGCCGCTGGCTGGTCGATGGGGTCTTGGCCCGCCGGGAAGATATTGATGCGGCCATCCAGTCCATCTCTGAGCACTGGCGCGTCACGCGCATGGCGGTCGTCGACAGGAACATATTGCGTCTGGCCGCCTTTGAGCTCCTCCAGGCCGGACATATAGCCCCGGCGATCGTCATCAATGAAGCCATTGAGATCGCCAAGAAATACAGCGGTCCCGAGGCGGCAACCTTCGTCAATGGGATCCTGGACGCCCTGAGGAAGAAGATCCAAGCGAAAGCCCCGACCGAGCGAGAGGTGAAAGATGGCCGAGAAGACAAACGAGCAGGAAAAGCCAAACCCCGCCGCAGAGTCAAAAAAATCTGACCAGGACATCTCCCGGGACGAGAACATCGCCAGGCTGGTCGAGGCGGGGATCGACCTTTTCCCTTACCGGGCGGACAAGACGCACTCGGTGTGGGAGGTCGTCCGGGACTTCGCCACCCTGACGCCGCAAGGGCTGGAGGAGAAGAAGGCCGAGGTCGTTGTCCCCGGGCGGATCCTGTCAATCCGGAAGATGGGCCGGGCGACGTTCGCCACGATCTCGGACAGCCGGGCCAGACTCCAGGTCTATTTGAGGGAAGACCGTGTCGGGGAGAAGGCCTACCGCATTTTCACCTTGTTGGACATCGGGGACATCATCGATGTCCGGGGAACTCTCTTCAAGACCAAGACAGGAGAGCTGACCGTCCTGGTCCTTGCGTACACGCTGCTGGCCAAGTGCCTTCACCCTCTTCCCGAGAAATGGCACGGGCTCCAGGACGTCGAATTGCGCTACCGCCGCCGCTATCTCGACCTGATGATGAGCCCGGAAGTTGGCCGCGTCTTCCGGCTGCGCAGCCGGATGATCGCCGAGATCCGCCGCTTCTTTGATGCCCGCGGGTACTTGGAGGTCGAAACGCCCATGATGCACCCGATCCCGGGCGGCGCCCTGGCCAGACCGTTCAAGACGTTCCATAACGCCCTCGGGATCGACCTTTACCTGCGCATAGCGCCCGAGCTCTATTTGAAGCGCCTGGTCGTCGGCGGGATGGAGAAGGTCTACGAGATCAACCGCAACTTCCGGAACGAAGGGATCTCTT
>DAIPLF010000191.1:0-4788 GCA_036769375.1 Candidatus Aminicenantota bacterium
TCGCCAAGCGGTTCTTCGCCAACATCAATGAAGATATGGTCGGGGAAGCCCTGGCTATGAACAAGTCCTTCTTCAACCTGGAGCGGACGCCGGATTCGCTGCCGTCCTGCCTTAATGATGTCCTCGAATCCATCGTCCGCTGGGTCGGGGCAACCCAGAACGCCGGGTTCGGGGAAGAAGGCGACAGGCTGGAAATCGTCTCCCCGAACGGAACCGGGGATCCCTTCACCTTTTCGATCATCGGGTTTGCGGGCGGCAGCGACCATATGGTTTTCAATGACGGGGGGGTGAGAGTGCCCTCCGTGACCTTCAACTGCTGGCCCGACATGTGGTACCACACGAACCGCGATACCCCGGATAAGTCCGATCCCACCCAGCTCAAGCGGGCCGCCTTCATCGGGATCGCGGCGGCCGCATTCCTGGCCAACGCCGGGCCGCTCGAGGTCCAGAAAATGGTCGCCGAGACGTCGAGCCGGGCGGCCGGACGGCTGGGCCTGGAAAAACTCAGGGCCGAGAGGATGATCGTCGATGCGGAGCCGAAAGACATCCACACGGCTTTGAAAGAAGCGCTGAACGTCGTCAACCAGGGGTTCGAGCGAGAAAAAGAAGCCCTCGCCTCGATCCGTTTTTTCATCAAGGGTGAGGCTGGCCTGGAGGCGATGTTGATGACCAGGATCAAGAGCCTGGAAGGCCTTCAGGCTCCGTTTCTCAGGGATGTGGATGAGGCCTACCGATTGCGCTGCCTGAGAGAAAACGTGAAGCCTCAGCAGCCCGTCCCGACCGAGCAGGAAGCCCGGCTGAGCAAGCTCGTCCCAGTGAGGACCGAGAAGATGCGCGGCTATTTCAACGCTTGGGAATTCTATCAGAAGGTCAGAGAGATGAAGGTCCCGCCGTCCTTCCGGATCGGCCGGGCCGATTACGAGGTCCGGAACACCATCGACGGCCGGCGTAGCATTCTTGATATCCGCAACGCGGTTTCCGCCGAGCACGGCCCGATCGCCCTCGAGGGCGTCGAGAATTACATCCTGCTGCTGGAGAAAACCGGGTTCGTAAAGATCGAGCCGACCGGTCAGGTGAGGCCGGAGGCGGTAAAATAGCGGACTTCGCTCTTGACGTTGCGCAGCTTTTTAAGGTGGGTGATCTGCCGGTTGGCCTTGAGCGTGAAGAGGAAGTGAGCGGGCGTCTTTTCCAGCCAGCCGCGGAGGGTTTCCGGCTTGGGGAAGCGGTAGAAGGTCATGTTGATCTCGACAGTGGGAAAATGGCCGGCGTAGAAGGGTAGCCATTCGGCCGCGGGGCGGTCGGCTGGGTAGAACCGACCTTTCCACCCCGGGTAGCTCCAGCCCGGCATAAAGCCTAATCCGAAACGCCTTAGGGACTCTGAACTAAAGTCATTAACCTCCCCTTCCCCTCCTAGGGAATTAGGAGGGGCCTGAAAAAGGTAGGTGTTTCGGAATAAGGTCGGAGGCGAGTGGGCACTCCTTTCTTAGTCAAGGCGAAGGGTATGGATGAGGAAGTCCGTGGACGACTGAGCGGGCTGACGAATCCATACCCGAGCCTTTATTGCTTTTTTGTCCGCGGTTTCATAAGATTCGGTACCAGGAGTGGAGATTGCCTGAGGCCGCGCCCTGGAAAAAGCCCCGCCGGTTCGCTTTGCTGGGGACGATCACCCACGACGTAATCACCCAGGCATCCGGACGCGTTATTTCGGGCGAAGGCGGGATCCTCTATCAAGCCGCGGGGTTGTGCGGCCTTGGTCAGGAGGTCACGCTCTATGCCCATGTCGGGAAGGAGATCTTCTCCCGGGTCAAGCCGGTGCTCGACCGCTGGCCGACCTGCGATTCCTCGAGGATCCGCGTGGTGCCCGGGCCCGGGAACAACGTCTTTCTTCACTACCCCGAAAAAGGGGAGCGGATCGAGGTCCTCGAATCCCATGTTCCGCCGCTTCGGCCCGACCGATTGCTCAAGGAGCTGCCGGCCTTTGGTTTTCTCATCATGGTCATCAACTCGGGTTTCGACATCGCCCTTCGTGACTGGCGCCGAGTCGTCCGTCGCGCCGGCTGCCCCATCTGGTTTGACTTTCATTCTCTAGCCCTGACACTCGAGGTGCACACGGCTCGCCGCTACCGGCCGCTTACCGAATGGCGGGAGTGGGCCGAGGGAACGGCTTATCTCCAGGCGAACCTGAAGGAGGTTTCCTCGATGCTTGGTGAGCCTGAAAGGACTCCCCTTCAGGATGGGCTGATCCGCTTTGGAGAACAGGCTTTCGAATTGGGGATCCGGGCCGCTTTCATAACACTCGGCGCGGAAGGCGTTCTCGTCCTATTGCCCGGCCGCCTGAGGACGATCGCCCCGGTCGAAGCCAGGAGCGTGGTGGACACGACCGGCTGCGGCGACATTTTCTGCGCAGGCGCGGCTGCTCTGTTGGCTTCCGGCGCCGACCCGGTCGAGGCGGCCGCCTTCGGCGCCGAGCTCGCCTCCGAAGCGGCCGGGGTCTCAGGTGTCGAAGCGGCTTACCGTTTGGTCAGGGATCGCATCTATTCGGCCTGAGCTCACTTTACAGACGAAATATTTGTGATAGAATAAAGAACACACTATCCATGGCCGATCTTCGGACGAGTCACCAATTCTCCGATTTCCTCAAACCCACTCAAGTTATCTACGAGCTCCGGGCCAAAGAAAAGGTCCGGGCCATCGAAGAGCTGCTTGACGTCCTGCTGAAAGAAAAGCTGATCAAGAACAAGAAGCTCATCCTCACCCGGCTCGTCGACCGGGAGCAGCTGGAATCAACGGCCATCGGTGAGCACGTGGCTCTGCCTCACGCCCGGGTGGACTCCGGCGGCCAAATCGCCATCGCCGTCGGCCGGTCGGAGAAGGGCATCGACTTCGACTCCATCGACAAGAAGAAGGTCCACCTGATCATCCTGGTCGTCTGGAATCCCAGCCTGCCCGGTCTTTTCAACCACCTCTTCGCCGGGCTGGCCCGCTTCCTGAGAAAACCGGAATACCGGCAGCGCCTTTTTGACGCTGAGAACAAGGGGCAGCTCTTCAAGGTCCTCTCCGAGATCGAGCTCACCATGCCCCAGGAGGATCGGATCATCAGCCGGGCCAGCTTGTTGGACAAGCTTCAGGAGATCGAGCTCCGCAAGAAGAAGGCGAGCAAGGACCAGCTCCGGGAATTGCGAAAGCATGCCGAGCTCATCCGTGAGGAGCTTGACGAAGCCCTGCTCGTCCGCTTCGATAAGCTCATGGAAAGATACGGGTTCGCCGTGGCCGAAGTCCTGGACGGAGCCTGTCAGGGCTGCAACATGAGGCTTGCCACCAAGATGAACTCGGCCATTGAAGGCAGCAACGACATCTATATATGCGAGAATTGCGGCAAGTTCTTGGTCGCCGCCCGCAAGAAAAAGAAGTAGCTAGCGGACCGTTTCCCTGGCCAGATTCACCCGCTTCATCAGCTTGTAAACGGGATAGGTCTGCAGATCGCGGCTCCACTGGGGGACGATGCTGCGGTCGAAGAAGTTCCAGACGAGAAGCCCGTCATCGCTTTCCGGCTCGAGGAGATACGCGGCCAGGGCCCTCAGCGGCTGGGCGGTCGGGACGATGAGCGTGCCCGCGGGGAATTCCCTTGTCTCGACCGCGTATTCCCCCTTGACCTGGTTCAAGTGATGACCTTGGAAGGCTCTCTCTGCCGACTTGAGCTCCTTGACCCGGAAGGCTTCGACCTCGAGCGTGGCCGCTTTGACCAGCCTTTCCACGACAAGTCCGTGCTGCCTGAGCTTGCCGAGGACTTCCGAATCCGGGACGGCGACGATATAGGCGCAGGGGAACCGCACGGCTCTTTTCCCGACCCAATCGGAAAAGTAGGGGACGGTGAGGACACGGAGTATGCCTGTGGAGCGGATCTCCGGTCTCTGGCCCTCGCCCCGGGGGATGACCTCGGTCTCATAGGCGTGGACGGTGACCGGCTCCTTGAGAGGAAGGAGGTCGTATTCCACGAAGAAAGTGTCTTTGTCTGATGGGCTGAGGCTCTTAAGGATGGCTCTGCGGTCGGCCTCAGCGACGATCTTTTCTATCTCCTCGAGATGAGCGGAAGCATAATCCAGGATGGCCCTCAGGAAGTGGTAATTCCCCATGACCCTCGTCCTGAAGTCGGCATAGACGTAGTTCTCGTCGAGGATGGAGAAGCGGTTGCGCAGGCCGACGTAGTTCGTGACAAAGCGGGGCTGGGGTTCAAAGGTTTCCCAGCCTTTTTCCGGCGCCCTGAAGTCCCTGAACCCGCCATAGCCGACGGCCGGAGTGGCGTACTCCTTTTCCAAGCGGTCTTCGATCTCCGGCATCATTTTGTCTCTCTGGTAGGCGAGGATCGCGCTGTCGCCGTTCGGGTTGAGGCCCCAGGAATAGGTCACCACCTCTTGATGATAAGCCCCGTTGGTCGTGTGGCAATCGACTAGGAGCAGGGGATCCCAACGGACGAGGACATTCTGGACGAGCCCCAGGAGCTCGGGGCTTTCCAGCTTGATGCTGTCCCGATTGAGGTCGAGGTTCTGGCTGTTATGGCGGACTCCGACGCCCTGCTCCGGTCCTCCTTGGTGGCGCCTGTTTTCCGGCCGGATCCGCTCGTTCCCGTCCGCGTTGAAAATAGGGGCGATCAGGATGACCAGCTTATCCAGGTAGGGAAGGTCGGATGACAGCAGGATGTCCCGGGCGAGCATCAGCGAAGCCTCCTTGCCCTCGACCTCGCCGGCATGAATGTTGGCCTGGATGTAAACGATCCCGCGGCCGTCCCGG
>DAIPLF010000192.1:0-4778 GCA_036769375.1 Candidatus Aminicenantota bacterium
AGACAAAGACCTTGTCCCGTCCGGCCTCCTTGAAGAGCCGGCCGATCTGGCGCTCACTGTTGCCGTTGCCATAGGAGGTGGAAGTGTCAATGTAGTTCACGCCGCGTTCAATGATCTCGCGGAAAAGCGACCAGTCGGGCAGCGGGCTTCCCCCGAGGCTTATCTCAGAGATGAACAGCCCGGTCCGGCCCAGCCGGCGGTACCACATCCCGCCCCGCTTCTGCCTCCAGTCTTCGGGCGTAGCGGCCGGGGAGCCCAAGGTGAGGCGCGACAGAGAGGCGAGGCCTCCGAGGACCAGGCCTTTGAGGAAGCTTCGTCTCGAAGGCGATGTCCTTTTCATCCCTTTCATCGACCGGCCGTCCCCGCTATTCCGCATGGCCTTCCAGGAGACCGAGCTTGGCCAGCAGACCGCGGACGAGATCTTTCCCTGGCTCATCCAGCGGAAGGAGGGGAGGACGCGGGAGGCCCCCGGTAAAACCCAGGAGGTCGAGAGCGTATTTGATCGCCGGGATGCCCAGGGTTTGAGTCAAAGCCCTGTTGAGCGGCGCGAGGTCGAGCTGCAGCTGACGGGCCTCCAGCAGCTTCCCGCGGCGGAAAAGGGATTGAACTTGAAGACAGAGGTCAGGAACGGCCGCGGCCATGGCCAGTATGCCTCCACTTGCGCCCAAAAGGAGTCCAGCCAAGAAGAGGCTTCCCGCTCCCAGGAGGAAACGGAAGTCGGGCCGAACCCCCGGGACAACATCGGTGAGATTGGACAATATCCCTGAGCTATCCTTGATGCCGCCTATGTTGGGATGGGAGGAGAGCTCGATGACGGTGGACGGGACCACGGCGATCCCCGTATTCTGAGGAATGTTGTAGATCAGCACGGGAACCGGTGACTTATCGGCCAGGTCGAAGTAGAAGCGCTTGATGATTTCCGGGGTCATCTGGGATTTATAGTAGTGCGGCGGTTTGACCAGGACGGCGTCCGCCCCCAATCCGGCCAGGCGGCTGGCGAACTCGATCGTCAGGCGGGTCGATTCCCGGGAGGCTCCGGCGATGACCTTCATCTCTGGGTCGGCCGTTGCCCGGGCGGCTGCCACAAGCTTTTCCGCTTCGGCATCATCGAGGAAGACCGCCTCACCGGTGGACCCGAGGACGACATAGCCCGCGAGGCCTGTCGTATTATAGCGGAGGATATTTTTCTTGAACCCGTCGACAGCGACCTCGTCGCCAGCGAAGGGCGTTGTGAGAGCGGCGAAGACGCCTTGAAAGCTCCCTGTCATAGCGGTCTCCTTTTCCTGGCCGGCGCTCATTTCTCGATGTCCCACAGGTCCTTCTCACTCAGCCCGAAGTAGTGACCGACTTCGTGGAAGACGACCTCCCTGATCCGTTCCCTGACCTCATCCTCGGAAGCGGAGAGGCGCTCGATCGGTTCCTGATAGATAACGATGACATCGGGCGGGATGTTGCCGTAGTAGGAACCGCGGTCCTTGAGCGGGACGCCGTGGTAGATTCCCAGAAGCAGGCTGTCCGGGGCTCGCGAGGAGCGGCGGCGGGGCGGCCTTTCCTCGACCATGACGGCCAGGTTCTCGATGCGTTCCCGGAACTTCCGCGGTAGGGAAGCCATAGCTTCAGCGACGAGGCTCTCGAACTTCGCTCTGTCCATCATGCCCGGTTGTCTCCTCTTCTGTCACTTCTCGATGCCCCGGCGAGCCCTCACTCCATGAGCGTAGTAATGTTTCTTATCTTTCATCTCAGTGACCAGGTCGGCCCGTTTAAGGAGGAAGGCTGGAGCATAACGTCCCGTCAGAACGACCTCGACGTCGGCCGGCCTCTGGTCAAGGAGGGTGTGGACGTCCTTTTCTTTGAGCAGGCGGAAGTGCAGGGCGACGTTGATTTCATCCAGGACAATGATGGTGAAATCTCCCGAAAGCATTGCCCGGCGGCATTTCTCCAGTCCCTCCCTGGCCCTCCGGATATCTTCTTCATCGGGGTTCCCGGTGACATGGACGAAGCCCTTCCGGCCGAATTGGGCGATGGTGATCAAAGGCTTGAGCTTGCGGGAGGAAACGAGCTCCCCATAATCCTGCCCCTTGAGGAACTGTCCGATGTAGCTGCGGAGGCCGTGGCCTGCGGCCCGGAGGGCCAGGCCCAGAGCCGCCGTCGTCTTCCCCTTGCCGTTCCCGGTATAAACCTGGACGTATCCTTTGAACTTGTCCGCCATAGCAACTCTATTTTAACCCACCGGGCGTTCCAGTCAACTCGATATTGGTCAAAGGACAAACAGCGTTTGCTGCTTGTGCACAAAGACTTGTCTGCGTCGGTGAAGCGGTTTGACTGAATCTACTCCTGCCCTTATAATCAAGAACAATGAGACTCCGCCTCAGCGACATTGACCCGCTTATCGACGCCGCCCTAAGGGAAGATATCCCGGCGGGCGACATCACCTCGGAGAGCCTGATCTCCGCCACTTCCAGGTCCCGAGCCTTCTTCCTGGCCAAAGAGGCCGGAGTCCTGGCCGGGCTTGGGGTGGCCCGCCGGGTGTTCGAACGGATCGACCCCGGAGTCCGGTTCCGGGCTTTTCTCAGGGACGGCCAGGCCTTCAAAGAAGGGGATATCCTGGCCGAACTCCGGGGCCGCTCGATCTCGCTCCTCAAAGGAGAGCGCACCGCCTTGAATTTCCTGCAGAGGATGTCCGGGATCGCCACCAAGACGCGGCGGTTCGTCGATGCCGTCGCAGGGACAGGCGCCAAGATCCTGGATACGCGGAAGACGACGCCGACCCTGCGCCGGCTCGAGAAATACGCCGTCAGGATGGGCGGCGGTGAAAACCATCGCTCCAATCTATCCGACATGGTGCTGATCAAGGACAACCACCTGGTCCTTGTGGGCAGCATCCCGGAGGCTGTCCGGAAGGCTCGGGAGAGGTCCGGGCGGAGGATGTTCGTCGAAGTCGAGGTCGGCGGCTTTGCCGCAGCCAGGGAAGCCGTAGCCGCCGGGGCGGACAGGATCATGCTCGACAATATGCCCCTGAACAAGATGAGGCCGGTCGTCCGCTGGCTCAAAGGAAAGGTCCCGGTCGAAGTCTCGGGCAAGGTGAGGCTGGAGCGGGCGCGAGGGATCGCCGGGCTGGGAGTTGAATACATCTCCGTGGGTGGTCTGACCCACTCCTTCTGCTCGGTCGATATCAGCCTGGAATTCAAGAAGGGAAAGAACGATGCCTAGAAAGCGCGTTTTCCGGTCGGACATTCTGGTCATCGGCTGCGGGATCGCGGGAGCCAGCGCCGCCCTGGAGGCGGCCAAGCGCGGCTTGCGGGTGAACATCATCACCAAAGCTCTGGAGCCCCAGGAATCCAACACTCTTTATGCCCAGGGCGGGATCGTCTCGCTGGGGAAGGACGATAGTCCCCAGCTCTTAATGGACGACCTGATCAAGACCGGCGACGGCATCAACAACCCCGAGGCCGTCGAGGTGCTGGCCGGCCAGGGCCGGGAGCTCGTCGAGAAGGTCCTGATCGAGGAGCTGCGCATCCCCTTTGCGCGGAACAGCCAAGATGAACTGGACTATGCCCAGGAAGCCGGCCACTCGCGCCGCCGCATTCTCCATGTCAAGGACACCACGGGCCGGACGATCGAAGAGAAATTCGTCGAGGCGCTCAAAGGATACAGCGACGTCACCCTGCTCCCCGGGCGAACCGCCGTCGACCTCCTGACCGTCCCCCACCATTCCAGGAACCTGATGGCCTACTACCGCGAACCCCGGTGCATCGGGGCCTATGTGCTGGACAATGCCACGGGCGCCGTCAACATCTTTTTTGCTCCCTACACCATCCTGGCGACCGGGGGCTGCGGCGCCGTCTACCTTTACACCTCAAATCCCCGCGAAGCCATCGGCGCGGGCTACGCCATGGCCCACCGGGCGGGAGCGCGGATCGTCAACATGGAGTACATCCAGTTCCATCCGACATCGCTTTTTCACCGGGACGCCGACGGCTTTCTGATCTCGGAGACGGTGAGAGGAGAAGGCGCCCGCCTGAAAACGAAGGAAGGCCGGACCTTTATGGAGAAGTACAGCGACCGCCGCGACCTGGCACCCCGCGACGAAGTGACGCGGGCCATCTACGAAGAGATGATCAATACCAACTCGAACTATGTCCTTCTCGACCTCGCCTCCTATGCCAAGGTGGATATCAAAAAGAGATTTCCTTATATCTACCGGACCTGTTTGGAATACGGCATCGACATCACCAAGGAGCCCATTCCCGTGGTGCCGGCCGCCCATTACTGCTGCGGCGGCGTCCTCGTGGACACCTGGGGAAGGAGCTCACTCCGCAATCTCTATGCCGTGGGAGAGGTCTCCTGTACAGGAGTCCACGGGGCGAACCGGCTGGCCTCGACCTCCCTCCTGGAGGGACTGGTCTGGGGAACGCGGGCGGCCCAGGACATCGGCTCCCACTTCGACCCGGCGCTGCCCTACGAGCCCGAGGAGATCCATCCCTGGTACTATCCGGAAAAGGAAGAAGAGGTCGACCCCGCTCTTGTCAACCAGGATTGGCTGGCCATCCGCTCGACGATGTGGAATTACGCCGGGATCATCCGCACCGCGAAGAGGCTGGAAAGGGCCAAGGCGGACCTGGAGTATCTGCGGCATCGGATCGAAAAATTCTACAAGGAAGCGAGGATGGACTCCAAAGTGGTCGGGCTGAAGCACGGGATCCAGGTTGCCCTGATGATCACCCATGCGGCCCTGGCCAACTCGGTCAGCTTGGGCGCCCACTTCCGCAAAGACTGAA
>DAIPLF010000193.1:0-4766 GCA_036769375.1 Candidatus Aminicenantota bacterium
GGCGAGGACATGGCGGAGATTTATTTTCTGGGCACCGGCGGCTGGGTGGCGACACCGCAAAGGGACAATACATCCGTCCTTCTTCAGGCAGGCGGGAAGCTCGTCCTCATCGATTGTCCCGGGGGGGTCGTCCCCAGGCTCAGGAAGCTGGGTTTTGACCCCCGCAGGGTATCGACCATCATCCTCACTCATACCCACCCGGACCATATCTATGGCCTGCCGTCATTCGTCCATAGCCTGATGCTTGAGGCGTGTGAGGTCGGGCTCATGGGCTCCGGGGAAACGGTCGCCTTCGCCCGCCGTCTTCTGGACCTCTTCGGGCTGAGGGCGAAAAGGGTCAGGACCCGGGTCCGCTTCTGCGCTCTCCGGCCCGGGCAGGTCAGCCATCTGGACAGATCCGTGTCGGTCCGGGGCTTCCGGGTTCCGCATCACTCTTCCTCCTTGGCCTACCATATTTATTTAGATGGGGGGAAGAAAGAGATCGTCTTGTCTGGAGACACGCCCGTCCATCCGCCTCTCTTCGAAGAAGCCCGGGGAGTTGACTATCTGGTCCATGAGGCCAGCGCCCCCGCCGGCTATTTCCGGAAATTTCCCAGGCTGTACGAAATCCACACGTCCTCGCTCGATCTGGGACGCTGGAGCGAGGCGGCCGGAGTGAAATGCCTGATCCCCTGTCACTTCCTGGCCGATGTCTGGTCTGAGCCCGGTCAAATCCGGGCCGAGATCCGGCGCCGCTACAAAGGCCGGCTGATCATCCCCCGGGACCTCCAGCGCCTGGCGCTCTGAACATGGGAATCTGGATGGCGGCAATTCCCGAGACGACGATCACGCGCGGCTGCACCTTCTCTTTCAATTAGCCGTCCAAGCCGGTTGTTCAGGCGTTCGTGTTCTGCTAATATAGAGATTCTTTTTTTGAAAGGAGGAAAATATGGAAATCGGAGTGATTAACGAAAGCGCAAAAATAGAGAATCGGGTTGGCCTTAACCCGAGCGGCGTGTCCTTCTTGGCCGAGAAAGGGCACAAGGTCTATGTCCAGGCCGGGGCCGGTCTGAAGGCCGGCTATGCCAATGAGGAATTCTCCGCCCAGGGAGCCCATATCGTCTTTACCAAAGAGGAAGTCTTCGGCCGCTCCGATATCGTCCTGAACATCTCTCCTCTCAACCAGGAGGAATGCCGGCTGGTGAAATCGAACCAGATCCTTCTTGGGTTTCACCACCTGGCCATCGCCAAGAAGGCGATCGTCGAGGAGCTGCTCCAGAAAAACGTCACCATGATCGGCTACGAGATCATCCAGGATGAGCACGATGTGCTGCCTTTCTACGAAGCTCTGAGCGAGGTCGCCGGGCAATTGTGCCTGGCCATCGCCGGCCACTATCTTCAGACCAACGAGGGAGGCCGTGGAGCTATCCTGGGGGGTGTGGTCAGCGTAGCCCCGGCCACCGTTGTCATCATCGGGAGCGGCGTCCTGTCCCGCAGCGCCTGTCGGGCCATGATCGGCGCCGGGGCCCATACCATCGTCCTCGGCCACAACATGGAAAGGCTGAGAACGATCGAGGAGTTGACCGGCGGGCGCGTCGTTACCCTGATGGGGAGCAAGTACAACCTGGCCCGGCTGACCAAGGTGGCCGATGTGCTCATCGGCGCCGTCCTCAGGCCGGGAGAGAGGGCGCCCGTGATGATCACCCGGGAGATGGTAAAGACCATGAAGAAAGGGTCGGTCATCATCGACTTGGCCATCGATCACGGCGGCTGCATCGAGACCAGCCGGCCGACGACACTCGAGCATCCGACCTATGTTGACGAGGGAGCCATCCATTACTGCGTCCCCAATATCACCTCGGCTGTCAGCCGGACCTCGACCAAGGTCCTCTCCAACCTGGGCGTCTCCTACCTGCACGCCATCGGTCTGCTCGGCATCGACAAGGCCATCCAGGAAAACCCGTGCCTTGGCCGGGGCGTCTATATGGGAGGGGGTCATCTCACTAAGAAAAATATCGCCGAGCGCTTCGGCCTGGCCTGCCGGGAGATTTTCTCAGCCTGAAGCATCCATGACGACTCCTGAAATCGACCTCCTTCTGCGCGGGTTCGGTCATGAGCAGAAGGACCTGACGAGGATCCTGCACAAGGTCCAGTCTACATACGGCTACATCCCCGCCGAGGCGATCCGCCGGGTCGCCGAGCATCTGAACACCACCGAGAATGAGGTCTACGGAGTGCTGACATTCTATAAGGCCTTCCGGCTTGAACCCCGCGGCAGGCACATGGTGACAGTCTGTCAGGGGACGTCCTGTCACGTCCGCGGGGGCGCAGAGGTCTTCGATGAGATGAAAAAGGAGCTGGGGATAGAGCCCGGTGAGACGACTCCGGACCGGAGGTTCTCCTTGGATACGGTCAATTGCTTCGGTTGTTGCGCCATCGGGCCGACGGTCGTTGTCGACTCCACCTACTATTCCCGCGTATCCGTCGCGGATGTCCATCCGATCATCGCTCCTTACCGAAGGAGGAAGTAGGCTCACGTGAGATTGCTCACCCATCCCTCTCAGCTGGCCGACTGGAAGGCCCGCCTCCTTGAAAAGCGCCCGGTCCATGAGAAGACGATCGTCGTTTCCAATGGGACCTGCGGCCGGGCGAGCGGCTCGCTCGGTATCATCGAGGCCCTTGGCCGGGAGCTGGACAGACGAGGACTCGGAGACACGGTCGGGATGGAGGTTACGGGGTGTCACGGGTTCTGCGAGCTGGAGCCCAACGTCGTCATCTTTCCCGAGGGGATCTACTACGCCCGGCTGAAGCCGGAAGACATCCCCTCGATCATCGATATGACCATCCTCAAGAATAAGGTGGTCGAGCCCCTGGCTTACGCCGACCCCAAGACCGGCCGCCGCTATGTGCTCCAAAAAGACATCCCCTTTTACCGGAAGCAGATGCGTCTGCTCACCGAGGACAACCTGCGCATCAACCCGGACCGGATCGAGGATTATATCCTGGCCGATGGATATCAAGCCCTGGCGAAGGTCCTTTTCGATATGACGGCCGAGGAGGTGATCCGCGAGGTCGACTTGGCCGGCCTGCGGGGCAGGGGCGGCGCGGGTTTCCCGACGGGAAAGAAATGGCAGTTCTGCCGCAATGAGAGCGCCGACCGGAGATACATCATCTGCAACGCCGACGAAGGCAACCCCGGGACGTACATGGACCGAAGCATACTGGGGGCCAACCCCCACAGCGTCATCGAAGGGATGATCATCGGGGCCTACGCGATGGGCGCGGCCGAAGGGTATATCTATGTTCGGATGGAAGCCCCGCAGGCCGTGCGTCAGGTGACCCTGGCCCGGGACCAGGCCCGGCATCACGGCCTCCTCGGGAAGTCCATCCTCGGGTCGGAATTCCATTTTGATATCCACATCGTCGAGGGTGCCGGCGCTTTTGTCTGCGGCGAAGAGACCTCGCTGATGTCCTCAATCGAGGGGCGTAGGGCGGTCTCGAGGCAGCGTCCGCCGTTCCCCGCCCAATCCGGCCTTTGGGGGAAACCGACCAACATCAACAACGTCGAGACCTGGGCCAACGTCCCCCTGATCATCAAGCGGGGCGCCGAATGGTACAGCAACATCGGGACGCCCAAGAGCAAGGGGACCAAGATCTTTTCCCTCGTCGGGAAGATCCGCCACGGCGGCCAGGTCGAGGTCCCTATGGGGATCAAGCTCCGCGAGGTCATCTATGATATCGGCGGGGGCATCAAAGACGGGAAGAAGTTCAAGGCCGTCCAGACCGGAGGGCCGGCGGGAGGCTTCCTGCCCGCCGAGTTCCTGGACCTGGCCATCGACTATGACAACCTCGTCCAGGCCGGCTCGACGATGGGCTCGGGCGGGATGATCGTCATCGATGAAACGACCTGCATGGTCGACCTGGCTCGCCATTATATGCATTTCACCCAAGAGGAATCCTGCGGGAAATGTGTTCCCTGCCGGGTCGGGACCCGGCAGATGCACGATATCCTGGTCCGTATCACCCGGGGAGAGGGGGAAGAGGAGGATCTGGCCCGGCTTAAAGAGTTGGGCGATTCCATAACGGTGGCTTCGCTCTGCGGGCTGGGACAGACGGCGCCCAATCCGGTACTCTCCACACTCCGACATTTCCGCGGAGAGTACATCGATCATATCAAACATAGAAAATGCGGCGCGGGGGTCTGCAGGGAGCTCATCTCTCCGCCCGCCAAGGAACCCGGTTTGGTCGGCCGGAGGGCCAAAAAGCATCACCATGATTAAGTTGAAAGTCAACGGCCGGGAAATCGCCGCCGAACCCGGCACGACCGTTCTGGACGCGGCCCAGGCCAATGGGATCAGCATCCCCAACCTTTGTGCGGCCAAGGGCCTGTCGTCCTATGGCGGATGCCGGCTCTGCCTCGTCGAGATCAAGGGCAGGAGGGGGTATGTTCCGGCCTGCTGCACGCCCGTTGAAGAGAACATTGAGGTCATAACGGAGACGCCCCGGCTCCAGGAGCTCCGGCGGTTAACGTTCGAGATCCTCCTTTCAGAGCATCCTCATGCTTGTCTGGTCTGTATCGAGAAGAAGGACTGCGAAGAATTCAAGTCCACCATCCGGAAAGTGAGCGAGGTGACGGGGTGCGTCCTCTGCCCGGAGAACGGCCAATGCCGGCTCCAGGAGGTCGCCGCGGACCTCAAGGTCGAAAGGGTACGGTATCCCGCCTCCTACCGGAATTTCGAAGTCCATAGGGAAGATCCTTTCTTCGACCGGAATTACAACCTGTGCAT
>DAIPLF010000194.1:0-4752 GCA_036769375.1 Candidatus Aminicenantota bacterium
GGTTGATCTCTGTTTCCATGGTCGTCGAGAGCTCCATCTTGGCCTTCTCGGCGGCCTCCTTAAGTCTCTGAAGAGCCATCTTGTCACGAGTCAGGTCAATGCCCGATTCCTTCTTGAACTCGGCCACGATCCAGTCCTGGACGCGCTGGTCGATATCGTCTCCTCCGAGATGGGTATCCCCATTGGTCGATTTGACCTCGACGACGCCCTCCCCCACTTCTAGGATGGAGATGTCAAAAGTCCCGCCGCCGAAATCATAGACGGCGATGGTTTGGTCCTTTTTCTTATCCATGCCGTAGGCCAGCGCGGCCGCGGTGGGCTCGTTGATGATGCGGACGACATCCATGCCGGCAATTTTTCCGGCGTCCTTGGTCGCCTTGCGCTGGCTATCGTTGAAATAAGCGGGCACGGTGATCACCGCTTTTTCGATCTTCTCTCCTAGATAATCCTCCGCCGCCTTCTTGAGTTTCTGCAGAATCATGGCGGAGATCTCAGGCGGTGCATACGGCTTGCCCTGGGCTTCAACTCTGACATCTCCATTCTGAGCCTGAGTCACTTTGAACGGCACCTGCTTGATCTCTTGTGAGACTTCGCCAAAGCGCCGCCCCATGAATCTTTTTATGGAGTAAATCGTGTTCTCGGGGTTGGTGACTCTCTGTCTCTTGGCGACCTGTCCGACCAACCTCTCCCCTTTTGACGTAAAGCCCACGACCGAAGGAGTGGTCCGACCGCCTTCCTCGTTGGGGATAACAGTGACCTTTTCGCCTTCCATGATGGCCACGACCGAATTGGTCGTGCCGAGATCGATGCCGATTATCTTTGCCATTCTAACCTCCTTTAGGAAACACCTTAATTATATTATCTGAGTAGGTTATTGTCAAGTATATTTTATAAAAATTGTTTTAGGTAAACTCTTCCTGAGGGAGTTTTAAGGGCAGATGATCCGTCAGAGCGGAAAAACGAGGCCTTTTATCCCATCGTGCAGAGCCCAATACAAGGCTTCACCGTCATCTTTCTTTTCCAGCCTTATGTCAATGGCTCCGAAAGGCTTCTTTCTCAACTGGAAGGCCAAATTCTTGAGGGGGACCCAAAGGTTCCAGGCAACGATGTGGCCAAAATTCCCCAGCCGGGAGAAAAAACCGCTGGTCTTGGTTCGGACCTCGATCCTTATTTCACCGCTCAGGAAGAGAGTGAACCGCGAAGGCATATCCTTAAGCTCCAGGGCGTCGAGTTCGAAGGTTGCTGCTTCCTCTTCGCTTGCGGCCGGCTTGATCTTCGCTCTTTTCGGCGGAAAAAGTGTGCTCTTCTTGGCCAGCGTCAAAGCGCCCAAAGGTGCCGCGTCACCCCAGGCATGAAGTCCCTGGATTTTCCATTCTTGCAGGGTCATGCCCCGGGATCTCAAAGCGATCACCTTGCTCTTGAGCAAGACGATGAAATAGAGGGACGGCGTCTTGGCAAGAGTGAGCTCTTCTTTGGCCAACCTGTTCTCGAGGAATTCCGGAGGAGCTCCGCCCCAGGCGAAGGATGTCAAAAAGAGGGCGATGAAGACGGCCAGGGCCAGAGTCCCCTTTCCACGCGTCGTCCAAACACTTGGCATCGGATGCTGCTTCCTTTAGAAGATATAGATCTTCGTCCCGATTGAAGCGGCTTGGTAGACGGCCTTCAGGTCCTTGTCTCCCACCCGTACGCAGCCATGGGTCACGCTCCGGCCAAGAAGCCGGCTGTAAAGAGTCCCGTGGATGAAATAGCCGTCCCCGAACCCAAGGGCATAATCACCCAGGACTCCTGATTCAAACCTTTCCTCCCGCCTTTTCGGGATCTCCTTGCCTTCCTCGATAAATGCCCAGTCGGGCTTGATCCAAGTCGGGTCGATAACCTTGGACTTAACCTGGAACTCGCCCCGAGGCGTGTCAAATATCCAGGTGCGTTTGCCCCCGGGCTCCTCCAGGATGCTCCCGCTCCCGCAACTCACCACAGCCTCAAGAACAGTTTTGTCCCCCGATTTCAAAGTCAGCGTGTTGCGGGCCGTATCGATGACGATGAATACGGATCTCGGCGCCAGAGCCCCGATCTTTTTATGAAGGGATATCGTCTCGGCCTTGATCTTGGCCGATTCCATCTGATCGCTCTCTTCCGGGCCAAGAGATGCCTCCGCCGCGGGCTTGGGCCAGGCGACAACTATGGCCACGACTTCGATAAGAATCAGAATCGCCGCCAATATCAGAAGCGATATCCGGACGGCTCTTTTCTTGTTCATGATCCGGCAACCCTCAGCCCGGCCAGGAGCTTATTGACGCTTTCCAGGGATCCGACGATCGTCACCACCGTGCCGACCGCAACCTGCGGGAAGATCCTGTCCATGACCGAGTTCTCGACGCCCACGCAGCCGTTGGTCAAAGAATCGTTCCCTCCGCCATGGATCTCGATCAGTCCTCCGATGGCGGCGCGCGCCGGGATTGACCCTTTTTTTTTGGCCAGGGCGAACCGCCTCCTGTCATATTCATTGGGGTAATCGAGCAGAAGGGCCTTATGGTAACGGCTATGAGCGTTTTTTTTCACGATCCGATAACGGCCCTCCGGCGTAGCCTCGTCGCCAGCGAAAAGCTTGTCTGATAGCCCATATTTGCCCAGCCCGATCTCGTAGACGGCGATCTCTTTCCCGTTCTTGAAGAGTGTCAGCGTCCGGGCCAGCTTGTTCACCAGGACCGCGGTCGTGCCCCGCCGCCGGGACTCGGAAATCGTGTCCTCCGCCAGCTTTCGCCATCTGGCCACCTGAGCGTCATCGGCGTACCGGGCCAGGATAGAAAACAGGGCCTCCTCGGCCTGACGGATGTGTCTGTCCATTAAGTCCAGCTTGGGAGCGAGTTCGTTGTATTTCTCATCCCGAATCAAGGTCTGCGCATCCCTGGCGACAACTTCCGCCCGGGCCAAATTCTCCCTGACGGGAGCATGTTCATTCATCATCTGGGTCAGCGCCTTGATCTTGCCCATCCTTGTCTCGAACCGGATGAGCCTTTGGGAGAAATCCTGGGATTGCGAGCGCTTCTCCTCCTGGACCTTCTTGCTAAGGGTGTCCCCCTGGGATAGGATGACGATATAATCGGCCCGGACCTCCTCATAATCCCGGAACCAGCGGAGGCGGGCCTTTTGCCGGATCAGTTTTTCCCTGGCGGCACGGAGTGATTCGACATAGCGCGCGTACTCGGCCGGCGCATAGATGGGAGCGCCGGCCCTCCAGAGGTCGTTCTCTTGGGCCTTCGCCTTATCGACCTCCGGAGGGACCGGCGGGATTTGACAGGTTACAGCGCAAAAAATGCAAAAAAACAGCGCCGTGACTGGAAGAGCGGTCTTCAAACGAAAAAACGTGACGTTAAGGGCAGCCTATCTCTTCCCGGTGACTTTCTCGATAGCGGCTTTCACCTGGTCCGAAATGACCATGGCCTTCTCTTTTATCGTGGCCGCTGTGGCCGAAGCCCCGAAGTAGTCAGCGCCGTCGATGGCCGTCTGGATCTCAGCAAAAGAGGTCTCCAGCCCGCCCAGGTCGGCCTTCATAGCCATGATGTCGGCCTTGGTGCCTTTGCCCATGGGGGCCTTTTCCAGCAGCGCTTTGGCCTCATCGATCGCAGCCTTGGCCTCTGTCTGGGCCTGGAGGGCGGCGTTCTTGGCAGCCTCTATCTTACCCGGGATCGTCGCCTTCAGAGCATCGGCGTCGGCCTGGACCTTGACCAGCATCTCTTTGGCCGTGCCGAATTTCTTGAAGAACTTCTTGCCCTGCGTGTTGACCTCATCCATCGCCGCCTGCAGGTCATCGTTCAGCTTCTTGAGGTCGTCAGCCGCATAGACGCCGGCGCCTTCCTTTGTCGCTGCCTCGATGGCCGCTTTGGCGGCGTCGATGGCCTCTGTGGGCTGCTTGGCGCAACTCGAGAAAAGGGCAACTACAAAAAGACCCAGAACCAGGAATTGAGAAAATTTCTTCATAGACTTACCTCCTAATTATGAAGAACTTAGGGATATCCTTTCTTGCTCCGTCTTATAGCACAATGATATTTAAAAGTCAATGCTCCGCGGGGGTCCTCAGGCGTCCGGGTCGATGATATACTTCTCCCTCATCAGCAACTGGACTTCATCCCTCGACTTCTTGATTATGGCCGCGGCCATCTTAAACCGCTCCTCGGCCGGAGCCTTCAGGCGGGCGACGCCCTGCTCGATCCCTTTGGTGCCGACGGCGACGGCTTCCCGCGGGAAGACTTCCCACTGGTCCATGTTGGGGATGATATAATCCTCGCTCAGGCCGTGATCTTCGGCGACTTTCGCCAGCTCCCGGGCCGCGGCGATGCACATCTCGTCGGTGATCGTCCTGGCCCGGACGTCCAAGGCGCCCCGGAAGATGCCGGGGAAGCCGAGCGAATTGTTGACCTGGTTGGGGAAATCAGAACGGCCGGTGGCCACGATCCTGGCTCCCGCCTCCTTCGCTTCCCAGGGCCAGATCTCGGGAACGGGGTTGGCCATGGCAAAAACGATCGCGTCTTTGGCCATCGTCTTGATCCAGTCCTTGCGGAAGGTGCCGGGCCCTTGCTTCGAGGCCGAGAGCAGAACATCGGCGCCGCGGATGGCGTCGGGGACATCGCCCTTGACCTGCTTTGCGTTAGTCTTCAGGCAGATATCCCATTTCTCCTTGAACTGGGTCTGGAGGATGGCCCGGTCGCTGCGGTCCCGGTGCAGGATGCCCTTGGAGTCGACGGAGAGGATGTT
>DAIPLF010000195.1:0-4747 GCA_036769375.1 Candidatus Aminicenantota bacterium
AACGGTGCATGGGCATAAAAACCGAGACACACGGCCCTCGGTGTATCTCCATCAGCAACTTCATATTATTTCTTGTCAATACATGCATGGGGTTGTCTCCTTATTACGGATGCTCAGGACGAAAAGAAAGTAACTCCCCGACACAGTGTCGAAGCCCAGGGCCGGGGCATCGGCCTCGATCCTAAGGGCGGATTTCGTGCCGGCCGGCGACGAACTCTCGTGACCGCCCATCTCAAAACGACTATATCGCCGTCCTAGATTGCTGTCAAGAATGGGAAAATGGCCACGAAGGAACCAGGCAGGCTGGCCGCTGCGCAGCCCAGAGGGGTCAGCCCATATCCAGGGCGAAACCTTGCAGGACTTGGCTCAGATGACGCGGCCGTCGAGCAGGCGGATCGTCCGCTGGGAATAGGCGGCGATGTTGTTATCGTGGGTGACCATGAGGATCGTCCTCCCTTGTTTCTGCAGTTCAACGAAGAGCCCCATGATTTCCTCGCCGGTTTTCGAGTCGAGATTTCCCGTCGGCTCGTCAGCCAGAATTAACGACGGATCGTTGGCCAGAGCTCGGGCGATGGCCACCCGCTGCTGCTGGCCTCCCGAGAGCTCGCTGGGGCGGTGGTGCTGCCAGTCGACGAGACCGACCATTTCCAGGAGCTCGAGGACGCGCTGCCGCCGTTTCTTTCCGGTCCGGCCGTTGAAGAGCATGGGAAGCTCAATATTTTCATAGGTCGTGGCGTAGGGGAGCAAGTTGAAATTCTGGAAGACGAACCCGATCTTCCGGTTCCGGATCGTGGAGAGCTGGTCGAAGCCGAGGCCGGCCACGTTCTTCTCTTCAAGAAAGTAAGAGCCGGCCGTCGGTGTATCCAGACAGCCGATGATGTTCAGCAATGTCGATTTGCCCGACCCGGAAGGCCCCATGATCGAAATGAACTCGGCCGGTTCGATCCTGAGGGAGACCTCCTTCAGGGCTTCCAGGCTGATTTCCCCCATCCTGTAGACCTTGCTGATATTCTCCATCTCGATCATCGCTGTCTCCTACTCATACCGGAGCGCCTCGACCGGATTCAGACGGGAGGCCCGCACGGCCGGGAAAATACCCGACAAGAAAACGAGGATCCCCAGAACGACCACGAAGACAATCAGGATGTCCAGGGAGAAGATCGGCCGTAACAGATAGGTCTGAATGCCGCTCAGCTCATAGCTGATGGGGACAAGCCGCGTCAGACGCACGATGGCATAGGCAATGGCTGTCCCCCAGAACGTCCCCTTGGAAAATATGATAACCGTTTCCAGCAGGAACTGGAGGATGATATGACGGCGCCGGGCACCCAGGGCCATTTTGATCCCGATCTCGCGCGTCCTCTCCTTGACCAAGGCGTACATGAGATTGGTGACGCCGACGGCGCCGATGAGCAGGGTCAGGCCTCCGATAAGAGCCAGAAAGATCTCGATGCCCTTGAAGGCCTTGCCGGCGACCTCGGCGTCCTCGATCGTGTTCCAGATCCCCAGGGCATAGTCGTCTTCAGGGTCGAAGCGGTACTTGCGGCCGAGGATCTCGCGGATGCGCCTCTCCACGAGCTGGTTGTCCTCGCGCCGCTTCGGCTGGACATGGATGCGGTCGATGTAGAGCTGGGTGTGAATGCGGGAGAAAGTGCTGTGGGGGATATAAGCGTGGTCGGCGTCAAAGCCCTGGTACGAGGAGCTCTGCAGCTTCCTCTTCATGACGCCGATCACCGTGAAGGGCACCCGGCTGATGACGATGGTCTTTCCTATGGGAATCTCCGCG
This sequence comes from Candidatus Aminicenantota bacterium, assembly GCA_036769375.1. Classification (GTDB taxonomy): domain Bacteria; phylum Acidobacteriota; class Aminicenantia; order Aminicenantales; family UBA8522; genus UBA8522. Next base: position 1,787 of record DAIPLF010000195.1, read on the forward strand.
GGAAAAAGGTTTTCAGCCATGTTCCAGCCGATGAAAGCCACCCTGCGCGCCGCGAGCTCGTCCTCCTCGTTGATGAACCGCCCGCCGCTTTCTGCGATCATGGAGCGCATGACTCCGAAGGCAGGTCCGACGCCGCAAACGTTGCGGTTGGTTTCGCGGCCTCCTCCGGTGATGGTGAAATAGTCATTGGATTCGGGTGAAATGAGCTCTATCTCCGGGATGAGCGCTGACAGAAGGGCGATATCCCCCGGGTAGATCATGATGCGTCTTCCCTTGGGAAGCCCATGGTAATCTTTGGAGGTCTGGCCGCGGTAGACCATGATGAGGTTGTCGCCAAGGCCCTTGAAGCTGATGCGAAAGGAGTTGCTGAGGCCGCGGCCGAAGGACATCAGGAGCAGGATGGAGAGGGTCCCCCAGGTGATGGCGAAGGTGATCAGGGCGGTCTTCTTTTTTCGCTTGCGCAATTCTTTGGAAAAGTAGCGGAGGAGCTGGGCGCGCATGAGCTATCTCCTCAGGGCCTCGATGGGATTCGTGGAAGCAGCCCTCCGGGCCGGCATCAGTCCCGAGACGATCCCGATGGCGAGAAGGATCAGGACCGTGGCCGCGCCGACGGCCGGGTTGATCTGCGGGTTTCCGACATAGTCCTCGATCTTCTCGACCGGGATGAGTTTCAAGACCAGTGCCGCAAAAAGGAACCCCAACCCGCCGCCGAAGAGGACGATCGCCAGGGACTCAGCGAAGAATTGCCAAAGGACGTGCCGCCGCTTCGCGCCTACGGCGAGCTTGATCCCGATCTCCTTGGTGCGTTCCTCGACCACAACCAGCATGATGGATGCCACTCCGACCCCTCCGACCAAAAGGGTGAACGAGCCGATCACGCCGAGAAAAATATTGAAGGCCAGGAAGAAAATGGAGAAGGATTTCTCGAACTCGGTCCAGTCCCAGACGAACAAGGCGTCGTTGTCGTCGGGCGAAAAACCGGCCATGTCTCCCAATTCCTCCCGCATCAGACGGGTGATCCGCTTGGAGTTCGTAGGGTTCGCGGGCTGGAAGATGAGGCTCCCGATATATTTGTCGCCGAAAAGCGCCGAGTAAGTCGTCCAGGGAATGAAGGCGCAGTGCTCGTCGCGCTGGCCGCTGAAGTTGCTCGTCTGGATCTTCTTCTTCATCACACCCACGACGGTGAAGGGAATCCCCTCGATGAAGATGGTGCGGCCGACGGCCTCTTCCTCGTGGAACAGGTTTTCGGTGACGGTATTGCCGAGCAAGCAGACACGGCGCTTCTGCAAGATGTCGGCGTCGTTAAGGTAGCGGCCTTTGCCGGCAATGATGTTGCGGATGTCTCCATATTCAATGGTCACTCCGCGCACGGTGTTGAGGACATCCTCCCTGCGGTGGCGGATGGCCCGGCTAGCGGTGAACTCGAAGGACGTCCTCTTGATCCCGGGGACCTTCTGACCGGCCAGAATGACCTGCTCCGGAGTCAAGCGGACGAGGCGACCTTTGGGAAGGCCCTTGTAGGTCACGGTCGTGCTCGCCGGAAAGGCGATCACGAAACCCTGTCCGACGCCCCGAAAAGATTTCAGGTTCTGCCGGCTCACGGCCGAGCCGAAGGCGAGCAGGATCACGACGGCGAAGGTCCCCCAACCGACGCCCGAGAGCGTCAACGTCGTGCGGAGAGGCTGACGCCTCAGGTCCCGGATGAGGTTGCGGAAGAAGGTGCGGATCATTCGATTTCCCGGGGCGGCCGTTCGACGACCTGATCTCCTTCCTTGAGGCCTTCCAGGATCTCGATGTTCAGGCCGTCGGAAAGGCCGGTTTTTACCTCGACCTTGCTGATCGTCTCGTTTTCCTTGATCTCGACGAAGCGCTTCCCGTCTTCCGAGAGGACCAGCCGCTCGGGGACGATGAGGACGTTTGTATGTTCCTGGATCTTCACATAGGCCGTAGCCGAATATCCGGCCCGAAGGATTATGCCCGGTGCCTCACCGAGGAGGATTTCCACATCGAAAAGGGTGGCGTTTCCCTCTTTCCGCGCTTTGGGAAAAATCCGATCAAGCGTCCCCTGGATCTTTTTATCCGCCAACGCTCCGATCTGGAGCTCGGCTTCCATGCCCGATACGAGTTTCCCTACGTCGATCTCATCGACCGTCCCCTTGAAGAGGATATTTTTCATTTCGGCCATGGAGCAGAGGTCGGTCCCGGGCTGGAAATTGGTCAGGGGGACGATCGGGTCGCCCCGGTGGGCGCTGAGGGAAAGCACGATACCGGAGATGGGGGCTCTGACGATGGAGTCGACGCTGCGATTGGACATCTCGATCCGGCCTTTCTCCAGGAGCTGAAACTTCTCTTGGGCAACTCGGTGGCGCAGCCTCGCCTCATTGTATTCCGCCTCAAGGGTGTCCATCTGAGATTTGGAAATGAGTTTTGACTGGAACAATTGAGCGTTGCGGTCCCGTTCGGCCAGGGTTTTCGAAAAGGTCACTTCAGCCACTTCCATACTGCGGCGGGTCTCGACATACTCGAGGGGCGTTGGGTTGGGCGAGATATTGAACAGCGGGCTGCCCTTAGCGACGGCATCTCCGACTTTGAAGAGGACTTCCGAGACGATGCCCGGTATCGTCGATTTGACTTTGATTTCCTGTTCGGGCTCGAGGGTGCCCACAGCCAGGGCTCGTTCGGCGATATCGCCCCGCTTGACCGGGACATATTTCAGCTCATTGCCCTTCTTTTTCCGGCCGGAGACAAGAACAAAGACAACGCCGAGCGCGATCAGGATGATAACCGGAATGACGATTTTCTTCTTCATGGCGCCACCCTTTTAGACTTTGATACTATCCATTATAGACTACGAAAAATTTGGGAAATGGTTCACTGGCCGGGATGGGCCGCACCGTCCCTCACCACCTTGAACAAGATCGGCGCCTGCCTCAAGAAAGACCTCCGCTTGCTCATAACGCA
>DAIPLF010000196.1:0-4733 GCA_036769375.1 Candidatus Aminicenantota bacterium
GCCTTCCGCTCTTCTTGAAGCAGATGGACTTCCATCTCAACGGTTGCCTCGAAGGCAAAGGAGTGCGGCTTTTTGAGGCGGAGGATCCGGCTGACCGGGTCCCTCCAGCTCTTGCGGGCGCTGTAGAAAAGGTCATCCAGGAAGTCTCTACCGGCTTGTATGACTACGAAGCCGTCCGGACACTGCCCCTTGTTCAGGCTGCGTGGGGTGCGGCGCCGCTCTCCTGCTTCGGCTTCCTGCCGGGGGTCCGTGAGGTCCATTTCGATCATCCCGACGGCTCCCTTTTCGGCCGCGAGCTTGGCCTTTTTTTCGAGCGTCCACTCCTTGGCGACGGCCTCCTCGAAGTCAGGCGGTGAATCCGGAAGTATGACCAGGATGCGGCCTTTGACCTCAAGCCCATCGTAGTCGCTCCAGGCCGGCTTTTCAGAGAGGATTCCGTATCCGGCAAAGGCCATCTCTCCCCTGACAAGACCGGATCCGGTTCCGAGCACAGGCGTATAATCGCGGCCTCGGCCCGGGAAATAGACCCGCTTTTGAGGAGAGAGTATCTCCAGCCGAATGGGTTGCGAGTAGTTTGCCCAGTTCTTGAAAGTCACTTCCTGGAACCACGACCCCTTTTCGCCGCTCGGCTGGAGGCCGTACTCCTTCATCCTCGCGGCCACATATTCTGCGGCTCGGGCGTACTCCGGAGTCGCCGACTTGCGGCCTTGGAGCGCGTCGGAAGCCAAATAGCGCACGTGTTCGAACGCCTTGGCGCCGTCGGCTTTGGCTTGAGCCAGTGCACCGCCGCCGAAGAGGAGTAAGAGCATGAAGACCGAAGTTGCCGTTTTTTTCATTGTCTGAGTCCTACACCAGGCTGTCGCTATCCAGCGAGCCACGAGGCAGGAAATATATCGAGTCCTTCGGCAGGATGTCAATAAAAAGGAAATTGACCGCCTCCCTGCCCTATGCTATACAGCTCTTAAGATTCATTCTGAGGAGGGATGAATGGCCGGGTTGGAGGGTCAGGAACGCCATCCAGCTGAGACCGGCGAAGTTTCGAAGTGGCCCTTCTGGACGTGCTTCATCGCCCTCGTCGCCACATCGTGAGGGGGGAGAATTTGAAACGAGGACTTCCACTTGTCACTTTGGCTTTGGCTCTCACAATCGGAGGTGCGGGACCCGGCTCGTCCCCCAGACCAAAGATGTTCCTTGTTCTCAATTTCGACGTGGAGGACTATACGACGCCGGCAGCTGCGGGCATCGATGATATTCCGAAATGGCTGGCGGAGATCATGTCCGAAGAGGGAGTCACCGGGACCTTTTTCGTGATCGGCGAAAAGGCCAGGTCGCTCGAGGGCCGCGGTCGCCGCGATGTCATTGCGGCCATGGCCAAGCACGATATCGGCAGCCATACCAACCGCGGGTCCCTCCATCCGACCGTGACGGAGCAGCTGGAAAAGGCCGGCTGGGAGGATGGGGTGGGACTCATGCTCGAGCAGGAGTCGGCCGGCATAAAGGACTTGGAGCGCATATTCGGCGTGCCTGTGATGTCCCTGGCCAGACACGGCGGGTCGTATGGGCCTCAGTTGATATGCGCTCTGGGCCGGATGAAGGCCGGATACAGCGGCTCGCCGGTCAGCCTTCCCGGCCGGAATGTCGTCTGGTTCTGCAACGCCTTGAATTTCACCGGGCAGTACGACGGGTTTGATGACACCTACTATCGGGATGACCTTTTTGGGCCGCATCTTGATAAGCTGAAGGCGGAATTGCCGGAACTGGCGAAGACGACCGAGGTCCTTTCCTTCTTTGCCGGACACCCCACCAAGATCCGGACCGAGCAGTTCTGGGATTTCAACTTTTACGCAGGCCGGAATCCCAGCCCGGACGAATGGAAGACGCCGGACCTCCGCCCCCTGGAAAGCATGAAAACGGCTCAGGCCAACTTCCGCCGGCTGGCGAGGTATCTCAGGAGCCGGGATGACATCGAGATCACCACGTTTCGGCACCTCATGGGGGTCTATGCGTCTCAGAAAGAACTCATAACCCGTGAAGAGCTAAGGGAAATCGCCGCAAATGTCATCAAGAACAAGACCATCATCGGCAGCGAATATTTTTCACCCGCCGAGGCCTTCGCCGCCCTCGCGGCGGCGATCGCTGAATATCAAAAAAAAGGATCGGCTCCTCTAAAGTTGAAGGTGGACCGCCCCCTGGGGCCCGCGGAGATGCCCGACCGGCAGCCTGGGATCTCCCGGGTAACGTTGGAGCAAGCCTACGGGTTGGCCGCAAGAGCGAACGAGCATATCCGTCAAGCGGGCTCTCTGCCTGTTTTTTTAGAGGTCGAGAATCGGCGGATCGGCGCCGGTTCTCTATTCGCCCTCTTCAGCTCTGTCTACGAGGACATGATCTCTGAGTCTCCTCGATCCGCATATGTTGTCCCCTCTTTTGAACCCTATCCGCAAACGAACGAAAAAGGGATTGTTCAGGCTGTAGGAGAGCTCAAGTCCTGGCCGGTGCATCGTCCCGACCTGGCCATGGAAAATATAGTCAAATTGACCAGATTGCAGCTCTGGACCTTGAAGCCGGCGCACAGGGGATAAAGAAAAGTGGTTGGAGCGGGCCGTAAGCCGAATTCTGTCTCCCGCTTGCGCGGGCGGCGGTTATTTGTCTCCCCTCCGGATTGCTCCTGAGGTCTAGCGACCTACCCACCCCTCGGGACGGGCCGTCCCACTGCGGGGCTCGTTTGGTCTTGCTCCGGATCGGGTTTACCCTGCCCCTGATGTCACCATCAGGGCGGTGAGCTCTTACCTCGCCTTTTCACCCTTGCCAGGAGAGAGTTGCCCCTCCCCTTCGGCGGTGTGTTTTCTGTGGCACTTTCCTCCGGTCGCCCGGAGTCGCTGTTAGCGACCATCCTGCCCTTTGGAGTTCGGACTTTCCTCCCCTTTCTTCTCGGTAGGAGAAGAAGGAGCAACCGCCTCGCCCACTCCAACCGTTATCTTTATACCATACTGGGCCAGCTTTTTATAGAGGTTGCTTCGCGGAGTGTCGATCTCGCGGGCCGTTTGAGAGATGTTCCAGTTGTTCTTCTCGAGTTTGGCCAGGATAAAATCCTTCTCCGCCAGCTCCCGGTAGTCTTTAAGGGTTTTGGCCCCGGAGGCATCGGGGAGCTGGGGTTTGGCCCCTCCTCCCACCGGCTCAGGGAGGTCCTTTTTATCGATGACCTCGGCTTCGGTCATTATGAGCAATCGTTCGATAACGTTCCTGAGCTCCCGGACGTTCCCCTTCCACGGGTAATTCGTCATGGCCGCCACGGCGTCGGCAGTGAATTTCTTGGGCTTGAAGTTGTTCTCTTCGGCGAAATTCCGGCCGAGATAATCGATGAGGACCGGGATGTCTTCTTTTTTCTCGCGCAGCGCCGGCGAGTAGACAGGCACGACGTTGAGCCGGAAAAAAAGGTCGTCCCGGAATTTTCCTTCTGCGATCTCCTTTTTCAGGTCTTTGTTCGTGGCGGCGATGACCCGCACGTCGACTTTGCTGACCTTGCTCGAGCCGACTCGCTGGATCTCCCCCTCCTCGAGCACCCTGAGCACCTTGGATTGGGTTTTGAGGCTCATATCGCCTATCTCATCCAGGAAAATGGTCCCGCCGTCGGCCTGCTCAAATTTCCCGACTTTGCGCTCAGTGGCTCCTGTGAAGGCCCCCTTTTCGTGGCCGAAAAGCTCGCTCTCGATCAGCTCCTCGGGGATGGCCGCGCAGTTCACCTGAATGAACGGACCTTTGGCCCTCAAGCTGTGATTATGGATGGCCCGGGCGATCAGCTCCTTCCCCGTTCCGCTTTCACCATGGATCAGGACAGTCGCATTGGTCGGGGCGGTTTTGTGGATTTCCTTCCAGAGCTGCTTCATCAGAGGGTGACTTCCCACGATCTCATAGCGCTTTTCAGCCTTTTTGCGAAGGTCGAGGCATTCCCGGCGGAGGGTGTTCTGGTTGAGGGCGTTGCGTATGCTCAGGAGAACCCGGTCCCGGTGGAGGGGCTTTTCCAGGAATTCGAAGGCGCCGAGCTTGGTCGCTTCAACGGCTGTCTGAATGGTCCCCTGCCCTGAGATCATGATCACCTCGGGCGCGTAGGGACGCTTTTTGAGCTCGGCCAGGATTTCCAGGCCATCCCGGCCCGGGAGCTTTATATCCAGGAGCACGAGGTCGAGGTCGATCATCTCCTCTATGAGAGAGAGAGCCTCCTCGCCGTCGCCGGCTTCAAGAAATTGAAAGCCCTCGTATTCCAGGATCATCTTGAGGGATTTGCGGATGTTCTCTTCGTCGTCGACGACCAGGATCTTAGCTTTGCGCAGGTTTTTCATGACCGCCTCTTGAGGAACATTCTAACACAGCGGCTGCGGCGCGCCAACCCGAAGAAACGATCATGTAAAGGGATTTTACATCAGGCGATCGGGCTAAGTCCTTTGTGGCTCCCGGCGATCTCCCTGGAAAGCAAAAGTGTGCAAGAGCGAGGCTTTTGGTATAGAATTTGCTCTTAACGGAGAGCGGCTGACCCCCGTGAAAAGCATGGTTCAAGGCCTCGACCCCGAATCGCTTTATAAGGGCTGTTTCCATCTCGCCATTGTCCTGCTGACTCTTGGCCTGCTTTCTCACAGCCTTGCCGGGTCGGAAGAGGCGGCCAAGTCCTTTGTCCTTGACAGCGGGCTGAAGGTCTTTTTGCTGGAGAAACACAACGTCCCCCTGGTCAATGTGGTGGC
>DAIPLF010000197.1:0-4692 GCA_036769375.1 Candidatus Aminicenantota bacterium
ATGGGGCATGGGAATCTGGGCAAAGGACGTCCGTCTTCCATATTGGAGAAGGATGGCATGCCAAGAAGACCAAGGTCCCTTATCGACATGGGATATTACCATATAGTCACTAGGGGAAATGACCGAAGGAAGGTGTTTCAGTGCCAGGATGATTACGCTCGAATATTGGAAATCATTCGTCTTTACATTGAAAGATATAAAGTCCGGATATTCCATTATTGCTTGATGCCCAATCATATTCATCTTCTTGTCCAAGCCATAAGATCAGCTGATCTTCCCAAGTTTATGCAGGGAGTCCTCCAAGCTTATGGTAACTTTTTTCGCAATAAATACGATTCTAAGGGATTCTTGTTCCAAAACAGGTACCAAAGTAGCTTCATCGAGAAAGAGAGTTACTTGTTAGAGTGCGCGCGTTATATCGAGAGGAATCCGCTAAGGGCAAGGATCTGCGCTGACTTGAAGGAGTACAAATGGAGCAGCTATCTATTCTATGCCGAAGGCAGGAAAAACAGGATTATCGAAATGCCCAACCCTTGCTTTTATGAATTATCCTGCAGTGAAGACGACCGTCGGCGGATGTTTCGAGAGTACGTTGTTCAAGAAAGACCATATGATCATGTTGTGGATAGGGCCTTCAGATTATAGCGGGGTGGTACTTTGGGGAACGTCCCCATCTTTTAAGCAGGGGGAGGACATGGGCGTTGATCTCCCCTGCCAGCTCTTCTTTTGGCCGGCCGCCATCGAGGTGGATGACGCTGCGCCCCTGGAAGCCCCTGAATATCCTGCGGACCCTGGCCAGATAGCGCCGTCGCTCAAACAAAAGATCCCTGCTCCTGCGGTTCCGGATCCGCTCCAGGCCCCTGCCGGCCTCGATGTCAAGGACGAAGACCAGGTCAGGTTTGACCGCAAAGGCCTCGTTTTGGCGCCTGATGCGCTCCGGGTCGATCCCTTTGGCCCCCTGGTAAGCGATCGTCGAGTAATAATACCGGTCGAGGATGACCACTTGCTTTTTGGACAAGGCCGGCTTGATGTTGACCCGGACGTTCTCCCGCCTATCCTTGACGAAAAGGTCCAGTTCCTCCTCCGGCGTCAAGCTTCCGGCCGTCTTGGCCATCCTTTTTATCGCCCGCCCCCATCTTCCCCTCGTCGGCTCTCTGAACAGCACAGTCCCATACCCCAGCGCCCGGAGCTTCCTCAACAGACGCCTCGCCTGGGTGGACTTGCCGGAGCCATCGATCCCTTCGAAGACGATGAGAAGGCCCTTTCTGAGCTGCATCAGACAGGATGATACCCCGACAGACGGCATTTGGCAACGTTTTGCCCATGGGTGGAGTTATATTTTGGTTATGAAAAGACTGAGAAAAGCCAAGCCTGCCGCATAGACTCAGAGGACAGCCGCATCCAGGGTGGTACCTCGGGGAACGTCCCCATCTGGGCGGTTTGAGTTTTTCCGCCAGATATGTTAACTTTAAATAGAGTCTTGGAGGTTGGGAAAAAATGAAAAAATACATCTGGATAGGCATAATCGGTTTCCTGCTGGGCATAGTCGCCTCAGGCTATGTCTTTATCTACCTTCCGGAGAGGCAAGCCGCTAAAAACAGCAATTTTGCGGCCTCTGAAGACCCCCTCGGTCAATCCCTTAATGCCGCCCCATTGCCCCCTTCGTCCGAAGTTCAGGCTGGCCCCGACTTCGTGACCATCGCCGACAAAGTCGGCCCGGCGGTCGTGATGATCATGTCCGAACGCGTGGATAAGGTGAAGGGTTTTGGCTTTGAGGATCAGATGCCCTTCGACGATTTCTGGGAGAGGTTCTTTGGACGTCCCCAGGAGCGTCCGAGGGAGCAGGAACAGCGCTCCCAGGCGCAAGGCACGGGCTTTTTCCTCAGCGAGGATGGTTATCTTCTGACCAATTATCATATCGTCGAGAACGCCGTCGACATCGTCGTGACGGCCCTGAACGGCGAAGAATACAAGGCTAAGGTCGTCGGCACGGATCCGAGGACGGATTTGGCCCTCCTCAAGCTGGACGGGAAGGGATTCCCCTATGCCGTGTTGGGCGATTCCGCCCAGCTCAAGGTCGGTGAATGGGTAGTGGCCATCGGCAATCCCTTCGGACTCGAACACTCTGTCACCTCCGGGATCGTCAGCGCCAAGGGCCGGCAGCTGGGCCTCGGAGGCAATGTGCCCGAGTATCAGGATTTCATCCAGACCGACGCCGCCATCAACCGCGGCAACAGCGGCGGACCGCTCGTCAACATGAAAGGTGAAGTCGTTGGGATTACCAGCAATATCTTCTCTCCTTCCGGCGGCAGCATCGGCCTGGGATTCGCCATTCCTTCCAGTATGGCTAAGAAAGTCGTCACCCAGCTCAAGGAAAAAGGCCGGGTGATCCGGGGGAGGATCGGGGTGAGCATAAAGGCGACCCCGCTCACGGAAGACGACAAGGACGCCTTCAAGCTCAAAGACAAAAACGGCGCCCTGATCACTGGAGTAGAAAAGGGCAGTCCGGCGGAAAAAGCCGGCCTGCAGCAGTACGACATTGTGGTCGAGGTCAATGGAGAAAAGGTCAAGGACTCCAACGACCTGAAGCTCAAGATCTCCAACATCGAACCGGGCAAGAAAGTCGAGGTCAAGGCCATCCGGGACGGCAAAGAACAGACATTCACGGTGACGGTCGAGGAGCTCGATCCGGCGGAAACGAAAGTGGAGGCCAAGTCCTCAGATAAGGACCTCGGTTTCACCGTCCGCGAGCTGACTCCAACGCTGGCCCAGCGCTATGGCCTGGAAACAGACGAAGGGCTCATCATCACCCAGGTCAAGCGTTACAGCGAGGCCGACCGCAAAGGGTTGGCGGCAGGCGACATCGTCCTCGAGGTCAACCGGAAAAAAGTCTCGACGGTCGGCGAAATGGAGAGGATGATGGCCAAGTTCGAATCCGGCCAGGCGATCATTCTTCTTGTCCGGAGAGAACAGGACGGGGAGTCCATCGACCGGATCGTCACGCTGCGAGTCCCGTGAGTGCGATTCACCAAGGTCCATTCCCTTGGCAATGACTTTATCATCATCGACCCGGACGAGAGAGCCGGGATCGTCGATATTCCCGGTTTAGCGAGAAGGCTGTGCGACCGCCACGTCGGTGTCGGAGCGGACGGCCTGCTCCTCATCTCCATCGAAGATAAGGAAAAAGGGCATGTCCATTTCCGCATCTTCAACGCCGACGGCTCCGAACCCGAGATCTCCGGGAACGGCCTGCGCTGCGCGGCGGCCTACCTCTTCCGGCAAAAAAGGGTCGACCCTCCCGACGTCACGTTCCTCACTCCGATCGGCGACCGGCGCTCGAAGCTCCTCGAGGTCCAGAACAACCGCTTCCAAATCCGGATCGAGATGGGGACGCCGCGTCTGACCTCAAAGGATATCCCCTTTGATGACGGCGCCTTCCACGAGAAGATCATCGATTATCCCCTGTCCATCCACCGCAAGGTCTATCCCGTCACGGTCGTCTCTATGGGCAATCCCCACTGCGCCGTCTTCACCGACCGTTTCCCGGCGCGGATTGAATGGCACGAGATCGGCCGGGAGATCGAGTATCACCCCTTTTTCCCCAACCGCACCAACGTCGAGTTCATCCGGGTGCTCAACCGCCGGGAGATCGAGGTGCTTTTCTGGGAGAGAGGAGTCGGGGAAACCCTCTCCTCGGGGAGCTGTTCCTCGGCGGCCGCCGTGGCTTCTATCCTGAAAGGCCTGACCGACCGGACAGTCACGGTCAAGACATTTTTAGGGCAAGTGGTCGTCGAGTGGGAAGAGGATAAAGTCTATCAATCGGGCCCGGCAGAGATCGTCTTTGACGGCGTCCTATTAGCGTAGATTCTCCAGCTCCTCGGCAGAACAAAAAAGGGGAACGGCACCTCACTTGAGGTGCTCATAGCCTTTAGCCTCGAGCGGCCGCTTTCTCCCGCTTTGATCCACGACCTGAACAGCCTTTCCGCGCGTCATCCGCCCGATCTGGCGGATCCGGAATCGCCTGCCGAGCCGCGCTATTTTTCCCGCATTATCAGGACTCACGGTAAACAGAAGTTGGTAATCCTCGCCGCCGTGAAGGGCCAAGAGCTCGGGTCTCTTCTCGAAACGGCACAGGGCGCTGGAAAGGGGAAGCCTGTCCCTGTCGATCTCCGCCCCCGTCCCGCTTTCCTCGCAGAGGTGAAGCAGGTCTACAGAAAGGCCGTCGCTCATGTCGATCATGGCGCTCGCTGCCTTGAGGCGGGAGAGTGCCCGGCCCAAAGCGAGCTGTGGCAGCGGATCGAGAAACGCCCGGAGAAGGAGGTCCGCGCTTCTGTCCTGCCCCAGCCGGAAGCCCTTCCGGAGAAGCCGCAGGCCGGCCGCCGCATCACCGAGAGTGCCGGAGACAAAGATCATGTCGCCGGGCCGGGCCCCGCTCCGGGGGATGAAGACTTCCGCTTCGCCAAGTATGCTCATGGAAACGACGACCATGCTGGCCGCTGAAATATCCCCTCCGATGAGAGAAACACCAGCTTCCTCAGCCGCGGACTTGAGCCCTTTAAAAAAATCCCGGACCCAAGCCTCATCGATTCCCTTCCTAAGGGCCAGGCCGAGAAGGGCAAACTTCGGCCTCCCGCCCATGGCGGCGATATCGCTCAGGTTCACGTTGAGGGATTTCCGCCCGAGATAGCGGGG